>JBOGYU010000250.1:0-6928 GCA_050696935.1 Solirubrobacteraceae bacterium
GTTTCGTGCAAACCGCGTCGCCTGCCCGTCGCGTTTTGCACGAAACTCCCGGACCGACTCCCTCAAAGCCGCAGTTGACGTTCGTCGGCATCTCGGCGCGGCCGCAGAGTCATACTCCGCGCCCATGACGCTGCACGAGGTGGAGGGACCAGCGGGCGCCCCGTGGGAGCGCCCCATCCACGGCACGCTCGACCGGCTGGTGGTGGAGTCGGAGCTGCTCGCCGACAACCCGCTCGGCGACCCCGCGCGCAGACCGCTGTACGTGTACCGCCCGCCGGGGGTGGAGGCGGACCACCCGCGGCCGCTGCCCAGCGTCTACGTGATCCAGGGCTACACGGGCCAGATCGACATGTGGCTCAACCGGACCTGGCTGGAGCCGACCATGGTCGAGCGAATCGACGCCATGTTCGCCGCCGGCGAGTGCCCGGACGCGATCGTGGCGTTCGTCGACTGCTGGACCTCCTATGGCGGCTCGCAGTTCCTGAACTCCTCCAGCCTCGGCCGCTACCAGGACCACCTGTGCGACGAGGTCGTGCCGTTCGTGGACGCCCGCTACCCGACCGCAGCCGGCCGCGACCACCGCGGCCTCACCGGCAAGTCGTCCGGCGGATACGGCGCGATGGTCGTCCCGATGATGCGCCCGGACGTGTTCGGCGCACTCGCCTCGCACGCCGGCGACGCCCTCTTCGAGGGCTGCTACCTGAGCGACTTCCGCGCGGTCGCCCGAGCTCTCAGGGACGACTTCGACGGCTCCTACGACGTCTTCTTCGAGCGCCTGGCGGTCGCCGACCACCTGGACGCCGACCGCTTCGCCAAGCCGCTGGAGTTCTACGGCTACGCCGCCGCCTACTCGCCCGACCCCGACCGCCCCGGCAAGGCGCTGCTTCCCTTCGACACGGACACGGGGCGGCTGATCGACGAGGTCTGGGCGCAGTGGCTGGAGAAGGACCCCGTCCGGATGGCCGCGCAGCACGCGGATGCCCTCCGCTCCATGCGCCGCATCTATCTCGACGCCGGCCGCAAGGACGAGTACTTCCTCGACCTCGGCGCGCAGGCGTTCGCGGCCGAGCTCCACGCGCTGGACGTCGACTGCTCGCTCGAGCTGTTCGACGGCAAGCACGGCGGCCTCACGTACCGCTACCCCGGCGCGATCCGCGAGCTCATCCTCTCCCTCACGCCGTGATCGGTCCGCCGTCCTGGACGCACCAGGCCTCCACGGCGGGCCACGGCCCGTAGCCGGCCTCCGGGTTCAGGTGCCCGCGCCCGGGCAGGAGGTCGACCGGGATGCCGAGCGGCCCGCCGTACAGCTCGGCGGCGCCCTCGGGGCAGTAGGGGTCGTCGTCGGAGCACACGAGCCGCGCGCCGGGGAGCGCCGGCAGCGGCACCGGGAAGAACGGCTCGATCTCCGGCACCCCGGCCGACTCCGACGGCGGCGCCACGAGCAGCACCCGCTCCGCCGGCACGCCGCCCTCCGCGACGTGGTGCAGCCACAGCAGGCACGACAGCGAGTGGCAGACGACGACGGCGGCGCCCGGCAGCGCGGCCAGCTCGCCCTCCAGCGCCGCGCGCCACGCCGCCGGGGACGGCAGGTCGGGATCGGGGAGGTCCGGATACGCGACGCGCTCCCCGTCGGCCCGCAGCCGCGCCGCGAGCCACGTCTGCCAGTGGCCCGGGCCGGACCCCTGCAGGCCGTGCAGGATCACGAAGCTGCGCGCCGCCATGCGGCCGCTACGGTACTTGCCGTGGCCGCCCGCACGCTCGACATCACGGGCCTGACCTGCCCGATGACGTGGGTGCGGACCAAGCTCGAGCTCGAGCGGATGGCCCCCGGCGAGGCGCTCGAGGTGCGTTGCCCCGAGGGCGAGGCGCTCGACAACGTGCCGCGCTCGGCGGCCGAGGCCGGCCACGACGTCGAGGTCAGCGGCGCGCTCGTCCGGATCGTGCGGCGATGAGCTCGGACCGCCGCGGGTTCTTCCGCGATCTGACGGGGATGGCGCGCGGCGGCGAGCCGGCGGCGCGTGACGCCGCGGAGCAGGAGCCGGCCGCCCCGGACGCCGAGCCGCCGCACGACGGCCGGCCGGACCCGTGGCTCGACCGCTACTCGCGCCAGCTCGTGCTCCCCGAGTGGAGCGAGCGAGCGCAGCGCGCGCTGGCCGAGGCGAGCGTGCTCGTGGTCGGCGCCGGCGCGCTCGGCTCGCCGGTCGCCCTCTACCTGGCGGGCGCCGGCGTCGGCCGGCTGGGGATCGTCGACGACGGCGACGTCGAGCTGTCCAACCTGCACCGCCAGCACCTGCACTTCACGCCGGACGTCGGCGTGCCGAAGGCCCACAGCGCCGTCGCCAAGCTCGGCTTCCTGAACCCCGACGTCGTCGTCCAGCCCTACCAGGCCCGCTTCACGCCCGCGATGGTCGAGGGGCAGGACCTCGTGGTCGACTGCACCGACTCGTTCGAGACGCGCTACGCCGTCAACGCCGCCTGCTGCGCCGCGGGCGTCCCCCTCGTCGAGGCCGGCGTGACCGGCCTGACCGGGCTCGTCATGACCATCAGGCCGGGGGAGACGGCCTGCTACCGCTGCGCCTTCCCGGACGCGCCCAGGGACGCGCCGAGCTGCGCCGAGGCCGGCGTCCTCGGCCCGGCGGCCGGCGTGATCGGCTCGCTGCAGGCGCTCGAGGCGCTCAAGCTGCTCGCCGGCCTGCCCGAGCCGCTGAGCGACGCCTTCCTGCAGATCGACCTCGCCGGCGGCTCCTTCCTGCGCGTGAGCGTGGGCCGCAGGGCCGATTGCGCGGACTGTGCGTAGGCTGTCGGGGACGATGATCGGGATCGGGACCCTCCGCCGCGTGGCGGGCGAGCTGAAGCGGGACGTCCGCGCCGCCCAGGAGCGCGACCCCGCCGCCAAGGGCGTCTCCTCCGCCGAGGTGCTCGCCAACTGGCCCGGCGTGCACGCCCTGCTCGCCCATCGCGTCGCGCACGCGCTGGCCTCGGCCGGGGTCCCGCTGGCGCCGCGCGCGCTCGCCTACGTCTCGCGCTCCGTGACCGGGATCGAGATCCACCCGGCGGCGCGGATCGGCGACGCGCTGTTCATCGACCACGGCATGGGCGTGGTGATCGGCGAGACCGCCGAGGTGGGAGACTGCGTGACGATGTACCAGGGCGTCACGCTCGGCGGCACCGGCTTCGCGGCCGGCAAGCGCCACCCGACCGTGCAGGACAACGTCACGATCGGCTCGGGCGCCAAGCTGCTCGGCCCGATCACGATCGGCCACGGCGCCAAGATCGGCGCCAATGCGGTCGTCATCCACGACGTGCCGCCGAACTCCACCGTCGTCGGCAACCCCGGGCACCCCGTCCGCGTGGAGGGCCGCAAGCCCGAGGGCCCGGACGCCGACTGGGTCCACCTGCCCGACCCGATCGCCGACGCGCTGAAGCAGCTCTCCCGCCGGATCGGCGAGCTCGAGCGCGAGCTGGCGGCGATCCGGGGGGACGAGCGAAGCGGTGACGAGCGCCGAGGCGAAGCCGGTGACGAGCCGAAGGCGAGGCAGACGCGAGGCAGGAGAGACCCCGAGGCCGAGGTCGTCCCGCTGCGCCCGGTCCGCGGGCCGAACCCCGCCGGTGGCTAGCTTCTCCCACACCGTCGAGATCGCCCGGCCGCCGGCGGAGGTGTTCCCGTGGCTGCTGGAGGAGGACCGGGTGCCGCGCTGGACCGGGCACCTGGAGCGCTACGAGCGCCTCGACGACGATCCGCTCGGCACCGGCTCCAAGGTCCGGCAGGTGCTCGACGTCAGCGGCCGCAGGATCGACGTCGAGCTCGAGGTCACGCGCTACGAGCCGCCCGCCGCCGCCCAGACCCGCTTCTCCACCAACGGGATCGACGTGGTCAGCGACTACCGGCTCGAGCCGGACGGCGCCGGCACCCGCCTCACCCAGTCGGTGGAGGCCAAGCCGGCATCGCTCTCCGCCCGCCTGCTCGTCCCGGTCGTCCAGCCCCGGCTGGAGCGCAAGGTGACCGAGGATCTCGAGCGGCTAGTCCAGGTACTCGTAGGCGGGTAGCGTCAGGAACTCGGGGAAGTCGTCGGCGAGCGCGACGCGCTCGAACACGCGGCGGGTCTCCTCCGGGCGGCCCTTCTCCCACACCTCGTCGCCGACCTCGTCGTGGATCCGGCGCATCTCCGCCTCGAGCACCTGCCGCACGCGGTCGCGCTCGACCTTCCCGTGCCGGATCCACTGCCAGATCTGGGCGCGCGAGATCTCGGCCGTGGCGGCGTCCTCCATCAGGTTGTTGATGCCCGCGGCGCCGCGGCCGCCGAGCCAGAACGAGATGTACTGGAAGCCGACGTTGACGTTGTTGCGCAGGCCCTCCTCGGTGATCTCGCCGGGGGTGGAGGCGGCGTCCAGCAGCTGCTCGGCGGTGACGGCCACGTCGTCGCGCCGGCGGTCGATCTGGTTCGGGCGCTCGCCGAGCACCTCGTCGAACTCCTCCCGCGCGACGTCGACGACGTCGGGGTGCGCGACCCAGGTGCCGTCGAACCCCGCGGCGGCCTCGCGCTCCTTGTCCGCCCGCACGGCGGCGATCGCCCGCTCGTTGGCCTCGGGATCCGAGCGCGAGGGGATCAGCGCGGCCATGCCGCCCATCGCGAACGCGCCGCGGGCGTGGCAGGTCTTGACCAGCAGCTCCGTGTAGGCGCGCATGAACGGCACGGTCATCGTCACGTCGGTGCGGTCGGGGAGCACGAACTCGGGCCGCTCCCGGAAGCACTTGATCATCGAGAAGATGTAGTCCCAGCGGCCGGCGTTGAGCCCGTACGAGTGCTCGCGCAGCTCGTAGAGGATCTCCTCCATCTGGAACGCGGCCGGCAGCGTCTCGATCAGCACGGTCGCGCGCATCGTCCCCGCGGGGACGCCGAGCGCGTGCTCGGCGAAGCCCAGCACGTCGTTCCACAGCCGCGCCTCGAGGTGGTGCTCGAGCTTGGGCAGGTACAGGTAGAGGCCGAGGCCCTTGTCGTGCAGGCGGCGGGCGTTGTGGAAGGCGTGCAGCCCGAAGTCCACCAGCGCGCCGGCGACCGGCTCGCCGCCGATCCGCAGGTGCTTCTCGGGCAGGTGCCAGCCGCGCGGGCGCACGAGCAGCGTCGCCGTCTCCTCCGCCAGCTCGTACGCGCGGCCGTCCGAGCTCTCATAGGCGATCGTGCCCTCGATCGCGTCGATCAGGTTCACGTGCCCGGAGACCTGGTTCTCCCACGTCGGCGAGTTGGCGTCCTCGAAGTCGGCCATGAAGCCCTTCGCGCCCGAGTTCAGCGCGTTGATGACGAGCTTGCGGTCGGTCGGGCCCGTGATCTCCACCCGCCGGTCCAGGTAGTCGTCGAGCGGCGGCGCCACCTGCCAGCTCGAGTCCTCCCGGATCTCCCGCGTGTCGTCCTCAAAGCCCGACGGCGCGCCGCGCTCGGACCGCGCCTGCAGGAGCTGGCTGCGCTGCGCCCCGAAGCGCTCGTGCAGCTCGCCGACGAACGCGAGCGCGTCGTCGGTGAGGATCTGTTCGTGGGCGGAAGGGGCGACGTCGAGGCTCACGGGCGGGTTCCTATCAGCGAGTGGTCGAGCAGGGTCATGGGATGGTGGATCGGCGTGTCGAGGTACGCGCCGATCTGGAGCGCGCACCCGGGGTTGGCGGCGGCGATCGCCTCGGCGCCGGTGGCGCGCAGGTTCTCGGCCTTGCGGCGGCCGAGCTCGGCGGCGGCCTCCCGGTGGGTGAGGTTGTAGATCCCGGCCGAGCCGCAGCACAGCTCCCACTCGGCGGGCTCGACCAGCTCGAGTTCCGGGATGCCGCGCAGCAGCGCCCGCGGCTGCTCGCGCACCTGCTGCGCGTGGGCGAGGTGGCAGGCGTCGTGGTAGGCGACCTTCATCGGGAGCGGCCGGCGCGGCGCGCGCGGCTCGCCTTCGGCGAGCAGCTCGTGCACGTCGCGGACCTTGGCCGAGAAGGCCGCCGCCCGCTCGTCCTCCTCGAACAGGTAGCCGTACTCCTTCATCGCCGAGCCGCAGCCGGCGACGTTGACCACGACGTGGTCGAAGCCCTCGTAGGCGTCGATCGTCGCGCGCGCCAGCTCGCGCGCCTCCTCCTCCACGCCGGTGTGGAGCATCAGCGCGCCGCAGCAGCGCGGCCGCCGGGGCGCGTGCACCTCCCACCCCTCGGCGGCGAGCACGCGCACCGTGGCGGCGTTGACGTCGCCGAAGAAGGCGCGCTGGACGCAGCCCTGCATGAGCGCGATCCGCCCGCGGCGCTCCCCGACGGCCGGCGTGACCTCCGGGAGGCGCCGGACCGCGGCGCGCAGCGGCACCTGCGGCGCGAGCTCGCCGAACGGGACCTTGAACGGCAGCCGCTGCTGGAGCGCCATCAGCGGGACGAGCGTCCGCAGCCGCCCGGGGTGGGTGAACAGCGCGAAGATGCCCCGGCGGAGCGCGCGCTCGCGCCACGTGCGGGCGCCGTGGCGCTCCACCTGGGGCCGCGTGCGCTCGATCAGCCGGTCGTACTGCACGCCGGACGGGCACGCGGTCACGCACGCCATGCAACCGAGGCAGCGGTCGAGATGCGTGGTCATCTCCTGCGAGACCTCGCTGCCCTCCTCGTGGCCGATCCGCATCAGCACGATCCGGCCGCGCGGCGAGTCCATCTCCTCCTCGAACACGACGTAGCTCGGGCAGGTCGGCAGGCAGAAGCCGCAGTGGACGCAGTCGGTGATGAGGTCCATCTCCGGCGGGCGGGTGTCGTCCCAGGCGGTGGTCATCAGATGCCTCCCACGAAGGCGCCCGGACTGAACGCCCGGGCGGGGTCGAAGCGGGCCTTGATGCGCTCCATCACCGCGAGCCGGCCGGGGTCCACGGCGGGCCACGGGTCGCTCACGCGGTCGGCGCCGTCGAGCACCGTGCAGGCGCGGGGTGCGAG
>JBOGYU010000251.1:0-6912 GCA_050696935.1 Solirubrobacteraceae bacterium
GTCCTGCACGGCGTGGACCTCGACGCCGCCGGCGGCTCGGTGCTTGCCCTGCTGGGCGAGAACGGCGCCGGCAAGTCGACGCTGGTGAAGATCATCGCCGGCGACTATCAGCCCGACGCGGGCACGATCGTGATCGGCGGCGAGCTGTTCGCGGCGCTCGACCCCGTCGCCGCCCGCCGGCTGGGCGTGAGGATGATCTTCCAGGAACTGGCCGACGCGCCGGCCTTGACGGTCGCCGAGAACATCTCGCTCGGCCGCTGGCCGAGTCGTCGCGGCCTGCTGCGCTGGCGCGAGGTCCGCCGGCGCGCCCGGCGCGTGCTCGAGCAGCTCGGAGTCGAGCTCGACCTCGACGCGGCGGTCGGCGGGCTCCCCGTCGGCGAGCGGCAGATCGTGGAGATCGCCCGCGCGCTGTCCGACGAGGCGCGATGCCTGATCCTCGACGAGCCGACCGCGGCGCTGTCGGCCCAGGAGACCGACCGCCTGTTCCGCTTCGTCGAGCGCCTGCGCGAGCAGGGCGTGGCGCTGATCTACATCACGCACCGCCTCGATGAGGTGCGCGCGATCGCCGACCGCGTCGCCGTGCTGCGCGACGGCGACCAGGTACTGGACGGCGACGCCGCCGAGCTCTCGCGCCGCGACCTCGTCTCCGCGATGGTCGGGCGCTCGATCGCCGACGTGCGCCGCCCCGAGGACGTGCGCAAGCCGGCGGCGGCGCCGCTGATGGAGCTGCGCGGCGCGGCGCTCGACGGCAGCTTCGAGGACGTCTCGCTGGCCATCCGCCCGGGCGAGGTGCTGGCGCTCTACGGCAAGCTCGGCTCGGGCACGGCCGAGGTGGCGCAGTGCCTGTTCGGGCTGCGGCGGCTGACCGCGGGGGAGATGGAGCTCGAGGGCCGGTCCGTGACGTTCGCCGAGCCGGTGGACGCGATCGCGGCCGGCGTGGGGCTGCTGCCGGCCGACCGCCAGCGCGAGGGCGCGTTCATGGTGCGCCCGGTGGCCGAGAACCTCGCGGCGCCGTCATGGGGGCGGCTCGCCGGCCGCGCCGGCGTCATCACCCGCGGCCGCGAGGCGCGGGCGTACCGGCGCTGGCACGACGAGCTGAGCATCCGCTCGCGCAACGACCCCGGGCAGCCGCTGGCGACGCTGTCGGGCGGCAACCAGCAGAAGGTGCTGCTCGGCCGCTGGCTGGAGCGCAGCTCGCGCGTGCTGGTGCTGATCGAGCCGACGCGAGGAGTCGACGTGGGCGCGCGGCAGGAGATCTACCGCTCGGTCCGCGAGCTCGCCGCCACCGGCGTGGGTGTCCTGGTGGCGACGTCCGACTACGAGGAGGTCGTCCAGGTCGCCGACCGTGCGGCGGTGATGGCGCGCGGCCGCGTGGTCGCGCAGCTGGCGGACCCGGACATCACGATGGAGCGGCTGACCGAGGAGGTGGGCGGGTGACGTCCGTGGACGAGGGCGTGGGCGCCGTGACGCCGAAGCCGGCGGACCAGCCCACTCCGCCGCGCAGGCCGCTGCTGGCGCGGATACCCGACACGGCGCCGCTCGCCGTGCTGCTCGTGGCGCTGGTGGTGTTCTTCAGCATCCGGTCCGAGTTCTTCCTGAACTACGACAACTTCCTGAACATCCTCACGGCGATGGCGATCACCGGCATCATCGCCGCGCCGGCGACGATGCTGCTGGTGGCCGGCCAGTTCGACCTCTCGGTCGGCTCGGCGCTGACGTTCTGCGGCGTCACGATGGCGTACGTCGCGGAGCGCGAGGGGCTGCTCGCGGGGGTCGTGGCCGCCGTGCTCGCGGGCGTCGCGATCGGGTCCGTCAACGGGTTCCTGGTGACGGTCGTCGGCGTGAACCCGCTGATCACCACGCTCGGCATGCTGGCCGCGCTGGTCGGCCTGGCGCGCGTGCTGGCCGACGGCCAGACCCTGCCGGTGCGGGAGTTCAGCGGCCTCGGGACGTCGCGCCCGTTCCTCGACATCCCGCTGCCCGTCCTGATCTTCGCGGCGGTGATGCTGCTCTTCTTCTTCGCGATGAAGTACACGGTGCTCGGGCGCTCGATGTACGCGATCGGCTCGAACCGCGTCGCAGCGCGGCTGGCCGGCATCCGCACCGGGCGTCTGATATTCGTCGCCTTCCTGCTGTCGGGAACGTGCGTCGCGCTCGCCGCCCTGATCAACGTCTCCCAGCTCAGCGCCGCCTCGACGAACGCCGGCAACGGCCTCGAGCTGTCCGTGATCACCGCGGTGGTGCTCGGCGGGGCGAGCCTGGCCGGCGGCCGTGGCGCGATCGTAGGTACGCTGTTCGGGCTGCTGGTGATCGCGGTGCTCAACAACGGGCTGATCCTGCTCAACGTGAGCTCGTTCTGGCAGGACGTGGCGCGCGGCACGCTGCTGATCCTCGCCGTCTCGTTCGACCAGTTGCGCCTGCGGTTCTCTGACGCCAGATGAGGGTTCGCGGCGTCGAGGCGATCCCGGTCGCCTATCCGGAGCCCAACGACGACGGCGCGGAGCGCCACCTATGCCTCGTCCGCATCGGCACGGACGACGGCGCGGTCGGCTGGGGCGAGGCCGTGACGATGTGGCCGGAGGCCTCACGTGCCACCGCCGAGCTGGTCCGCGGCCTCGCGCCGCTGGTCGAGCGCCGCGACCCCGTGCACGTCGACGCGGTCTGGCGTGACCTGCGTGAGCACGCGTGGTGGTACGGCGGCGCCGGGATCGCGTCGTTCGCGCTGGCGGCGATCGACATCGCGCTGTGGGACCTGCGCGGGCAGGCGCTCGGCCGGCCGCTGGTGGACCTGCTCGGCGGACCGGCCCGCAAGCGCCTGCCCGCGGTCGCCTCCGGGCACGCCGCGCTGGCGTCGATCGACGACCTGGCGGCGGAGATCGCGAGCTGGGTGCACGGGCGGGCACAGGGCGTGAAGATCGGCTTCGGCAAGCGCGGCGCGGCGAACCTCGGCTTCGAGCACGACCGCGACGTCGCGTTCGTGCGCGCGGTGCGCGACGCGCTCGGGCCGGAGCCGCTGCTCATGATCGACCTCGGCGTCCGCAACCGGTGGACGGTCGCCGAGGCGGTCCAGCGGGTGCGCGCGTTCGAGGAGCACGGCCTGCACTGGATCGAGGAGCCGCTCGGCGCCGACGACCCCGGCGGCTACCGGACGCTCCGCGCCAAGACGACGACCCTGATCGCCTACGGCGAGCGCGAGTGGAACGTGCGCGGGCTGCAGCGGGTGATCGAGAGCGGGACCTGCGACGTGGTCGGCGTGGACCCGGGGCGGGCGGAGGGCCTGACCGGCTTCCTCGCGGCCTGCCGGCTGTGCGAGGCGCACGGCGTCGCCGCCAACGCCCACTCGTGGTCGAGCGCGATCGTGCTCGCCGCCAGTCTCGCGGTCTCATGGGCGATGCCGGCGTGCCGACGGTTCGAGACCAAGCCGCTGCGCAACCCGATGCAGCACGACCTCGCCGCCCACACGCCGGCGCCGCGCGACGGCTGGTGGCCGCTGCCCGACCGTCCGGGGCTCGGCATCGAGGTCGACGAATCGGTCGTCGACCGCTTCCGGCTCGACCGCTAGCTGGGCCTACAGCCCGTCGCCCGCCTCGAAGCGGTACTTTCCTGAGCCGACCTCGAAGACGGCGTATCCGTCCTCCATCCGCAGGAACCTCACGCCCGGCGCATCCACGGCGGGGACGCCGCCCTCGGTCACCGACGAGACGTCGTCGGCGGGCACCGCCACGGTCGCGGTCGTGTTGACCGGGATCGTGACCTCGAGCCTGAAGTCGCCGTCCTCGGCTTCCCATTCGCTCTCGATCTCGCCGTGGACGGATGCATACTTGCCCTTGGCCTCGGCGAGGCCCTCATCGGGATGCGGCCGGATCGCAATCCGCTTGAAGCCCGGGCCGGCGGCCTCGATGCCCGCCACGTCCTCGTAGAGCCACTGATCGATCGTGCCGAGGAAGAAGTGGGCGCGGGAGCGGGGGTTGAGGCCCCAGCTCTCCCACATCGTGTCAGCGCCGTTGGCGTACCAGTGACCCCAGCTCGGGTTCGTGCGCTGGCTGGCGATCGCGTGCGCCACGTCGACGTATCCGTTCTCGGTGAGCACCGGGAGGATCACCTCCGTGCCGAGCGTCCCGGTGTTGAGGTGGTCGCCCCTGGCTCGGACGTCCGCGACGAGGCTCCCGAGCACCCGTTCCTCGTAGCGCTCGGGCACCATGCCGAAGGCGAGCGGAAGGAGGTTCGACGTCTGGCGGTAGCCGGGGTCGCGTGCGGTCGCGTAGTGGCCCTGCGCCTCGTCGAGGAACGTCGCGTTGAAGCGGTCGCGCACGAGCGCCGCCTGCCGCCGGTAGTGATCCGCATCCGGCCGTCGCAGGACCTCGGCCATGTCGGCGACGAGCAGCAGCTGCCGGTAGACGTACGCGGTTCCGGCGAGCCGGGTGTCCTCCGGCGGGACCGCATACCCCGGGGCCACCCAGTCGCCGAGGAACTCCGCCGCGACGATGCCGTCCTGGAGGCGGGAGACCTCCCGGTCGATGTACCTCTTGATCGCCGGGAAGTGCTCGGCCAGCAGCCGGCGGTCGCCGTAGTTCTCGTACATCCGCCAGGCCATGATCGGGTAGACCGCCGTCCACACCGGCGACGGCGTGCCCCAGCTCGTGTAGCCCCATCCCGGGCTCGGGATGATGATCGGGATGTGCCCGTCGGGCAGCTGGCTGTCGCGGACGTCCTCGAGCCACTCGCCGAAGAAGCGCGCCAGGTCGAACTCGTAGATCATCGACTGCGCGGCGACGAAGACGTCCTCCGTCCAGCCGCTCTTCTCGTAGAACGGGTCCACCGCCGGGTAGCCCTGGAGGTTTCCGAGGATCGTCCGGCGCATGCCGTCGTGGAACGTGTCGTAGAGGGCGTTGGAGGAGTCGAACGTGCCGGCGCTCGCCACCGCGCTGTGGACCGAGCGGCCGACGACCGTGTCCGCCTGAGGCGTGCTCGGCAGGCCTTCGACCTGCAGGTAGCGGAAGCTCTTGAAGGAGAAACGCGGCTCCCACGTCTCCGTGCCCTCACCGTCGAGCGTGTAGCGGTCCGTCTGCGACCGGCCGCCGTGCCAGCCCTTGTGGTAGTCGACGGTTCCGTCCGACAGCAGCTTCTGGCCGTATCGCATCGTGATCGTCGTGCCGGCGGCGCCGGAGACGGTGAGCCTTCCCCATCCGGTGATGGTGTGCCCCATGTCCAGGACATACACGCCCGGCTGGGGCTCGGTCATGCCGACCGGCCGCAGCGTGTCCGCGACCTTGACCGGGTCGTTATCGGTCGCCACGAGCCGTCCGCCGGGCGCCTCGACGACCTCGGCCTGCGGCCACTGTGACGCGTCGTCCGCGGTGTCCCATCCCGGCCGCTCGAGGCGGGCGTCGTAGTCCTCGCCACCGAAGACGGAGTCATGGGTGATCGGCCCCTTCACCGCTTGCCAAGTGTCATCGCTGACGATCGTCGCGCTCGACCCATCGGCATAGCGGATCTCCATCTGGAGCAACAGCTTCGGCTCGTCTCGCCAGGGGGCGAGGTGCCATTCCAGCGGCGTCGTCTGGTCGACGTCGAAGAAGCCGCGACCGAGCATCACGCCGACGGCATTGACGTTGCTCTTCAGGTAGGGCGTTACGTCGTAGGTCTTGTAGCCGACGCGCTTGGTGAAGTCGTTGACCTCGCCCTCCAAGACGTGGTCGCCGACCTTCCTCCCGTTGAGTCGAAGTTCGTGGTACCCGAGCCCGGCGACGTACACCCGGGCCTGCAGGACCGGCTTGGTGATCGAGAACTCCTTGCGCAGCAACGGGTCCACACTCGGGGACGGTGGCGACGTGTCGACGCCACCGCAACACGTCCACACACCTTCACCGAATGGGGCAAGCTCGAGTGCAGCCGGCCAGCCGGTGTCGTCGAATCCCGCCTCGTTCCAGTCGGGAACATCGGCGTTGAACGCCTTCCACTGCTCATCGGTGCGGATCGTGAGAGTGGAGTCATCGGCGAACGTGACCTCGAGAACACCGATCGCGCCGGCCGGGCTGTTGCTGGCATTCGTCCCTTGGATCGCCAGCACGTTGCTCCCGGGCTGAAGCTGGCCGGTGACGTCTGCGGTGACGGCATGCTGCCAGGTACTGGTGGACCTGGCGATCTCGCGGCCGTTCACGTAGGCGATGAACGAGTCATCGACGGTGAGCAGCATCCGGGCCCTATCCACCGTCTTACCGGCCGGAATCGTCACGGCGCGGCGGAAGTATCGCGTTCCTGGAGGCGCCGCGGTACCGGGATCACCTTCCGGATACCAGATCCACTGCGAACCCTCGAGGTCAGGGGGAGGGGCCTCTTCCGAGCTGTCGACGTCCCGGCCGATCCAGTCCGCCTCCCACTCGGACTGTTGGAGCAGCCCCGTCTCCCACCAGGTCGGATCGCTCCACGCCGAGGGCCGGTCGTCGACGTCCCAGGCACGCACTCGCCACCAGTAGCGGGTCGCCGACTCCAGTGCAGGACCGCCATAGGCGACGTTGACCGAGCGCGACGACTCGACTGTTCCGCTGTCCCAGACATCGGGACGGGCGGCGAGCAGCAGCTCTCGCGACGTCGCGACCTGCAGCCTGTAGGCGGTCTGGGCCTGACCTCGCGTCGACGACTCCAGGATCCAGCTCAGCCGCGGCCGCCGTTCGTCGAGGCCGAGCGGCTCCCGCGCGTACTCGGTGAGCAGGTCGGTGACGGCCATCGTCGCCGTGCCCTGAGCCGGTTTGCGGCCGTCGGCGGCCGGCACGGCGACGAGCGCGAGGATGAGGCACGACGCCGCCGCGCTCGCCGCGCGCTTGGCGCGTCTCATCGAGCGCCTCGGCCGGCCGGGTGGACCACGATCCGCAGCCCGGCGCCGCCCACCGCCTCGGCCTGCTCACCCGGGGC
>JBOGYU010000252.1:0-6898 GCA_050696935.1 Solirubrobacteraceae bacterium
GGCCCGACTGCAAGCACCGCCGCCACCAGCACGAGCACGCCCGCGGCCGCGAGCGCGCTGCCGACGGCGCGCGCCAGCAGCCAGTAAGCCGCTCCTGCGAGCCCGAACAGCGCCAGCTCCAGCCGCCACCACCACGCGGCCGCAGCCACGCCGCCCACGAGCGCCAGCAGCCCGTCGTCCCGTCGTCGACCGGTCACCGCCTACGCCGCCTCACCCTCCGCACCCGGCGCCCGTTCAGCGCCCACGCGCTCGGCCGCGTTCGCCGCTCCCAGCAGGGCGACCGCGAGCCGGCTCAGCGCCGGCGACCCCCACAGCGACACACCGTCGTCGTCGAGCGACAGCCATCCCTGCACCTCGCCCGTGTCGAACACGTGCGTGTCGGCGCGCAGCACCGTGTCCTCCTGCACGAACACCGTCACCCGCGCGGTGACCATCACGCCGCCGCCTTCTCCGCCGAACGCTCGCGCGCACTCGCCGACCGGATCGCGGCCGCGCGGAACGCCACCCCCGTCTTCCCATCCTTCTCCCAGGCCTGCGCTGTGAGCCCCTCCACGCGCACCATCTCGCCCTGCGTGATGTTCGGATCACCGGGCACCGCCACGCGGATGATCTCCGCCTCGCCGTCGCCGAGCGCGACCAGCTGCGCGCGCCACAGGATCTCGCCGTTGACGTCCGTGCGCGGCGCCCACGCCTCGCGCGGCTTGCCCTCCTCGTACTGCCTGAGCGGCTCGGCCGCGGCCACCACCAGGAACTGCAACCGGCTCGTGTCGATCGGAAGACGCATGCACGCTCCTTCCATTCGAGGGTGGCGACAGACCTACTCTGTCGGTCTGCCGGTCTGCATGCACAATCACCCTATCTCACCGGTCGGAGATTTGTCAAGCATCTGTATGCAGACATGCACTAACCTGTAGCCCATGGCCGCTGGCTACACCAACGCCCGCCCACTCCAGGTCCGCGTCGCCGACGACATCCGCATCCGCATCGAGACCGGCGAGTACGCGCCGGGCCAGCAGCTGCCCACGCTCGACCAGCTCGCTGCGCAACACCGCTGCTCGCTCGCGGCCATCCGCAAGGCGATCGACCTGCTCAAGCAGCAGGGCCTCGTCGTCACCGTCCAGGGCCGCGGCACCTTCGTCCGCGACCGACCCCAGGCCCGTCGCCACGGCATCGAGCGCTACTCGCGCAGCCGCTGGGCAGCCGGCAAGGCCGTCCTGGTGGCGGAGGCCGAAGCGCAAGGGCGAACCGCCGACCAGATCATCCGCGAGCTCGCCGAAGTCCCCGCGCCCGAGCCCGTCGCCGAGCGCCTCGGCATCGAGCCCGGCACCGCCGTGTGGGTACGCCGGCGCACGACGCTGATCGACGGCCGCCCCAACCAGCTCGCCGACAGTTACTACGAGCTCGACCTCGTCCGCGACACCGCCATCACCCAGGAGGACACCGGCCCCGGCGGCGGCTTCGCCCGCCTCGAAGAGAAGGGCATCCACCTGGGTCGCATCCGCGAGGACATCGCCGTCCGCATGCCCACCGGACCCGAGACCGTCGCGCTCGAGCTGCCACCCGGCACACCCGTGATCGACCTCGCGCGCACTACCTGCGACACCGACGGCCGCCCCGTCGAAGTCATGCTCGCCGTCATCGCCGGCGACATGGCCGTCTTCTCGTACGACTTCCCGATCCCCGACTAACCGGCGACCGCGGCGGATGCAAATCCTCTACGCCACCGAGCCCACGCCCGGCCAAATCAACGAGGATTTCGTCATCACCGGCCCAACCTGGGCCGTCGTCCTCGACGGCGCCAGCCCGGCCCTCGGCATCGACACCGGCTGCATCCACGACGTCCCCTGGTTCGTCCAGCACCTCGGCACCGAACTCGCGCGCCTCCTCACCCTCTCGCCCACCGACCCCTTGGACAATGCGCTCGCCCGCGCCATCACAGCCACCCGCCGCCTCCATGAACGCACGTGCGACCTCTCAAACCCCGACAGCCCATCCGCCACAGTTGTCGCCGTCAGAAAGCGCGGCGGGGCGCTCGACTACCTCACGCTCGCCGACTCGCCGCTGATCGTCGACAACGACGGCCAGGTCCGCGCGATCACCGACGACCGGACCGCCCACCTAGCCGACTACTCCCACGAGGGCGTCCGCGCCGCCCGCAACAGCCCGAACGGTTTCTACGTCGCCAGCACAACGCCCGACGCCGCCTATAACGCCGTCCGCGGATCGCTTCCTACGACGACTGTGCGCCGCGCGGCCCTGCTCAGCGACGGCGCCGCCCGACTCGTCGAGCGATACGCCCTGATGGACTGGCGTCAATTACTCGACCTGCTGACCACTGATGGACCGGTGGGACTGATCCAGAGCACGCGCCAAGTCGAACTCGCCGAAACCGACGCGGATCGAGCCACGCGACGCGGCAAAACGCACGACGACGCCACCGCCGTTCTGATCACGCAGCTCGACGGCAATTAGCGCCGAGGACCGCCTGCCGCAATCGTCTCTTCTGCGAACGCCGTCCCGTAACCCAGATCGAACACGCGACCAGCCGCGTCGCGGTCGACAGTCGCTTCGTCTCCGTCCTCCATGCTGTGCGTGTGGCGGAGCTTGGAGCGGCAGAGGGCTTCGCTAATCGCCCAGTCGCGAATCTCCTCCCAGACGAGCTGTCCTTCATGGAACGCATCCGACAGTGTTTCGACGACCCTGACGGCGCCGGCTGCGAGGGCCATCTGACGGTCTTCGGCGTGCCATGCGCGCAGCTTGGCCGCGTAGTCGGCGTCAATGGAGTTGGTGCGCGCGACCTCCCATTCCGCCGCGCGTAGCCGGTAGCCCATGACGAACACGTCCACAGCGACGTTCCAGTCGGACCCGCTGTACTCAGGGTTGTCGGCGAAGCGACCGGCGAGCGCCTTGACATCGTCGCTGATCTCTGTGGGCTCGTCGAGGAGCCGTTCGATGCCGCGCCGCATCGACTCCGCGACCCGAGACTTCAACGGTGGCAGGTCTAGCGGGGCGCCCGACGCAGATGCCTTAGCGTCGAACCCGCCGGCAGACTGATCTGCGCGCGGCACCCACGGGTCCGGGCCGTGGATGCCGTGGATGCCCGCCTGCTTGCGCACCTCGGTCAGGTGCTCCTTGGGATCTGCCGCCAACGCGGTGCGGGTGACCGCCGTCTGGAACGTGGTCATGGCGCCGAGTGAGTCCCACTTCTCTTGGTCGAGCACGTCGAAGTAGAGATCGCTGAGCGTCAGCAGCCCCGCCATGGCCGGGACGACCTGCTCCTCGTAGGGCGCGTGGCGCGCCGCGTGTTCGAGCAGGCAGAAGAGCCCGAAGGCCGCAAAGAACGCGGGTCCACGCCGCGGCGCGTGGATCTTGGCCCACAGCATGCCGTTGCGGCCCTGCATCAGCTCGGCGCGGAACGACTGGTCCGCGCGTTCCGAGCTGGACGAGACCAGGTGGGGCATGGAGGCGATCAGCAGTGCCTCCATCTCGTCATAGAACTCGGTGTCCTCCTGCCAGTCGCCGCCGTGGAAGCTGAACGCGCGTCCCGCCACCTCCGAGGCGATCACCTCGTTGACCGCCTCCCGGAGGATCCACATCATCGGCGTGGTGATCGCGCGCTCGGCGCGGCTGTTGTAGAGCAGCCGGCACGCGATCAAGGGCAGGAACGCCGGCGCGCCGTCCGGCGCAGAAGCGTCGGGCAGATCGACCGACGCGCGCAGCTCGGCGTCGTCGTCGGCCTCGAACTGCCGCACCCCGTAAAAGTGCACGCCAGCGCGCAGGAGCACCTGGTTTCCGCGTCCGAACACGTCAGCGCCTTCCGCTCGTTGAGATCAGCATCGCGAAGAGACCTACGCCGCCTGGAGCAGCTCGGCGACGTCGCGGTACTTCGGGTCGTCGCCGTAGACCCGTTCGAGGTCCTTGCGGCCCTGAGCCTTCTTGCCGAGCTGCAGGTAGAGCCGGCCGCGGCCGTAGCGCGCGGCCTTGAGCAGCTCGGGGTCGCGCTTGGTGCTGCGCAGCGCGTCCTTGTAGGCCTCCATGGCGCCCTCGTTCATTCCCTGGTGCTCCAGCGCCTCGGCCTGGAAGAGCCGGACCTGCATGCTGATGTCGTCGTCGTTGCGGGTGCCGGCCGCAACATCGAGGATCTCGTCCCACGCGCCGGTCTCCGCGTACAGGTCGCACAGGCTGAGCACGAGCGCCGGGTCGGCGTCGAGCTCGGCGAGCTGCTGGAGCAGTCCGATCGCCTCATCGTGGCGATCGTTGCCCTGGTAGCACTCCACCAGCGTCAGCACCGCGGCCAGCGACCCGAAGGGCACCTCCACGCGCACGTTCTCGGTGACGCCGATCGCGAGCGACCCGCCGGGAACGTACTTGGCCATCAGCTCATCCGGCAGCGGCCGCGGACCCTGCACGACCTTCTCCAGCAGCGGGATCGCTGCCTGGTCGTCGCCGGTCTGGGCGCTGATCAGCCCGGCGAAGAAGTCGTCGCTGAGCGACTTGTCCTTGGCGTCCTTGGACGCCGCCTCGCGGAACAGCGCCGCCGCTCCCTCCGCGTCACCCTTCAGGTACGCCTGCACCGCCCTGTAGAACGCCTTCTCGTGCGCGGGCGCGAACATGCCCGGCTTCGGCGGCGAAGGTGTCTGCACGGGAACAGGCCGCTGCCCGCTGCGGCTGCCGCGACCGCCGGCCTGCCAGGACGTCGAGTAGCCAACCCCGGTTCCCGGCACGCCGACCGAGGCGGTCCGCCGCCCGGACGAGTGCACCGAGTAGCGCGCGCCGCGCGTGCCGGCGCTGAGCCCCAGCCCGCTCTTGCTCGCGGTCAACCGAAGGCCCGGTCCCAGCTTGATGCTCTTCCGTGCGCGAAATGCCATCCATCCTCCTCAGGTGTACTCAGGCCAACCGTATCGGCCGCGCCAGGATCGTGAGCCGGGCGCCTTGTGGGTCGGATATACGCACCGGTCCCGGCGCGAAATCTCGACTTCCTGCTCAGCTACTGGCCCGGCGGCGGCGCCTGCTCCTCCAGGTAGCGGCGGTTGAGCACATCTGCGCAGAACGGACCGGCGCTGGCGCCGCAGTCCGCCTCGCTGCTGCCGTCGAGCGCGAACCGCGCCGCGGGCGTGTCGATCGAGCGGATGTGGTTGGCGGTCACGTGTGTCTGGCAGGTCTCCTGTTGCCGTTCTGAGACCGCTCCGAACGAGCAGTAGTCCTCCACGAGCTGGTCCGCAGCGCCGAGCTCAACGATCACGAGATATCCCATGACGCCGCAGACGATCGCTTACGTCTGGCCGAGAGTGCAGGAGAACAACTCGCGCCGGCGTTGCAGAAGCTCCAGGCTGATCTCATGAGACTCGGCGGGACGACGAGCCCCTCCCCGATCGCGGTCCAGGAGGTCGGGCACGCGTCGGGTCCGCGGCTCGCTGAGCTGCTCACGCCGCCGAAGCGGCCGCGGACGGCACAATGCGCACTTCACCCGACTTCAGAAATTCGTTGAAGCGACCGAGAAGAATTTCGAAGCGTCCTTCGATGCTGCCCACGTCGTTGATACTTCGGTTGAGTCGGTCGTACTCACTCAATTCGCGGTCAGCTTGCGATGCCGTCTGCGCGCTCTTCGCGAACTGCCGATTCATCTGCCGCGCCTCGTCAAAAGCGACCAAGAACGGGCGTATCGAGCCGTAGGTCTCGGCCGACACACTGCGCACCAGCCAGTAGTACGGGACGAGAGGTCCCTGCGTAGCAACCAGCGAATCTCGTTCAACGAAGATGTCGTTCATTACGGACAACCAACTCCGCACTCGATTCGCGGCTCGCTTGAAGTCTTCAACGCCCGCTTCCGCCTGCATCCCGTCATCGACGAAACGCGCTAGTCCTTCCTCAACAAAACGATCCAGGACCACTCGCTTCGTCTCGATGATCCGTCCACGAAACTCGACCAGGAGAAACTTTCCCGCAATATCAAGATCCTGACCGCGTTGAGTTCCGAAGCTGATTCGGTTCGTGAAGAATGGATCCTTGGCCAGCTCCCTGATCAGTTCCGGCACGATCCCCTGCATGGCGTTCCGGATCTCAGGACCTGTAAGTGTCTTGTGGCGATTCAGCCGAACGAAGAGCTCATTAATCTTGCCTTCCTCATCCGTTATCACCGTCATCACAGTAAGATTGAAGTTCTCGAACCTGCTAGCAACCGAAGGGAAGTTTGCCTTGAGATCCTTGTAACCGAGTCCGCCGAGTCGGAGTGAAGGATCATCGGTGAAGGCGAAGTCCCTTGTGAGGGTGATACGTCCGTCGAAGAAGTCGAGAATAGATTCGAAGCGCTGCTTGCCGTCAATCACCGCGAACTGGCGGTTGTGTGGATTGAGTGGCGAGGGCCCAAACGTAAAATCGGCGAGGTAGAGCTTAGGTATGTCATACTCATTCAAGATCGAATCAATGAGGTATGCCTTGTCCCGCGTGCTCCACAGGCCGCCGCGCCGCTGATACGGCGGATCGAAATCGATGTGTCGGCGCTGATCCGCCCACCAGCTGAGCGTACGAGCTTCGTACTGCCTAACCTTGAACATCAGACTCGGTACCCGAAGTGGCGTTTCAACTCGACGGCCAAGCCGGCAAGATCTGGATACACCACCGAGTCCGTGATACCGATGGCGAACAGCGAGTCCCTCAGCGTTCCAATCTTATCGGGCGGAAATTCGAGCTTGACCAGCGTGTCCGCTGGATAGTTGCCATTGCTGTAAACCTCTCGACTTTCGCGTTCTCAGGCGGCGGCGTGGGCTGACAGTGACGGGGCCGGCGTGATTTGTGGTGCGCTGGTCGCTGCGGGTGCTTGTGCCCAATATTCGTGCCGGATCAGCTCGCGGCGCAGCGCGGCGAGCATGTCGGCGTAGCTGATCGTGGCTTTCTGGCG
>JBOGYU010000253.1:0-6866 GCA_050696935.1 Solirubrobacteraceae bacterium
GCCTGGAGGTCGTCGGGGTCCCCGCGGACGTCGGCGGTCGCGGCCACGACCTCGGCCTGGCCGCGCGCCTGCGACTCGACCTCGGCGTCGACGCTGCTCGTCGCCGTCCACGAGCACGCCGCGCTGGCGGCGCTGGTCGCGATCGCCGTCCACGGGATCACGCTGCTCGGCGACTCGTGGCTCGACCCCGGCCCGCGGGGCATCGCCGTCCCGTTCGTGATGGACCACGAGCCGGTCTACACCGGGCTCGGCATCATCGGCGGCTATCTCGCCGCGATCCTCGGCCTGACCTTCTACGTCCGCCGCCGGATCGGCACCCGCCGCTGGCGCAACCTGCACCGCCTCACTCCGGTCGTCTACGCGCTCGGCGTCATCCACGCGCTCGGCTCCGGCAGCGACGCGCAAGAGCCGTGGCTGCTCGCCCTCCTGCTCGCCGCCGGGACGCCGATCCTCTACCTCGGCATCCTCCGGGCGCTGCCTCAGGAGCGGCCCCGGCGCACGCGGCGGACCGGGATGAGCGAGGTCCCGGGCGCCTCGTAGCGGACCAGCTCCGCACGGACCGAGCGGCGGACCTCCTCCAGCCGCTCGATCTCCGCCTCGCGCGCGCGGATCTCCGCCGACAGGGCCTGCGCGCGGCTCTCCAAGGCGTCCACGCGCCGCTGCAGGCGCCCGAGCTTGTCCTCGAGCTCGAACACCCGCTCCACGCCGGCCAGGTTCATCCCCAGCTCGGTCGTCATCTCCTGGATCCGGCGCAGGCGCTCGACGTCGGCCTGCGAGTACAGCCGCGTGCCCTTCGGCGAGCGCTTGGGCTCGATCAGCCCGCGCGCCTCGTACATGCGCAGCGTCTGCGGGTGCATGTCGGCCAGCTCGGCCGCGACCGAGATCATGAACACGCCGCGCTCGCGGTCCACGCGGGCGGTGATCCGAGTGCGGCGCGCGGGCATCACGACCCGCCCGCAGCCTGGCGCAGCAGCGACTCCCGCGGGTTGCCGTCGATCGCGTCCGACAGTGCGTCGACCGCCTGGCGCTGCTCCTCGGTGAGGTCGCGCGGCACGTCGATCACGAATCGGTAGTGGATGTCACCGCGGCCCCTCCCACCGAGCGCGGGCGAGCCCTCGCCGCGCAGCCGCTGGACGGTGCCGTGCTTCGTGCCGCCCGGCACCCGCAGGCGCTTGGTGCCGTGCAGCGTGGGGACCTCGACGTCGGCGCCGCGGATCGCCTCGGCGACCGTGATCGGCACCTCCACCTCGAAGTTGTCGCCCTTGGGCTTGAACACCGGCGACTCGCTGACGTGGCAGACCACGAACAGGTCGCCGGACGGGCCGCCGCGCAGACCGGCCTCGCCCTTGCCGGGCAGGCGGATCCGCGAGCCGTCCTTCACGCCCGCCGGGATGTTCACGCGGTACTTCTTGAACTCGCGCAGCCGCCCCTGGCCGGCGCAGGTCGGGCACGGATCCTCGATCACGGTCCCCGAGCCGCCGCAGCGCGAGCACGGCCGGGTGATGGAGAAGAGCCCCTGGCCCTGGGACTCCACGCCGCGACCCTGGCAGACCGGGCAGACGATCGGCGACGTGCCGGGCCGCGCGCCCGTGCCGCGGCACGTCGTGCAGGGCTGGTGGGTCGCGACCGCGACCGGCACCTGCGCGCCCTCGACCGCCTGCTCGAACGACAGCGAGACGGTGGTCTCCAGGTCGCGCCCGCGCTCGGCGGCCGGGCGCGTGCGCGCGCCCCCCCGCCCCGCGGTCGTGGTGAAGATGTTCGAGAGGATGTCGGAGAAGGACCCGAAGTCGGCGCCCGCGCCGGCGCCGCCGCCTCCACCGCCGCCGAACGGGCCCCCGCCCGCGAACACCGACTGCCCGCGGTCGTACTTCTTGCGCTTCTCCGGGTCGCCGAGGACGTCGTAGGCCTCGGAGATGCCCTTGAAGCGCTCCTCCGCCCCCGTGTCCTTGTTCGTGTCCGGGTGGTACTGGCGCGCGAGCTTGCGGTACGCCTTCTTGATGTCCTCCTGGGAGGCCTTCCGGTCGACCCCCAGGGTCTTGTAGTAGTCGTCGCGCGCCACCGGACGCCCCCTACTGCGCCACCACGACCCGCGCCGGCCGGAGCACGGCGCCGTTGATGCGGTAGCCCTGCTGGTAGACCTCGATCACGGTCCCGGACTCGGCGTCCTCGGCCGGCTGGGAGGCCATCGCCTCGTGCTCGTTGGGGTCGAACGGCTCGCCCGCGGGAGAGAACGGCTGGATGCCGACCTTGGCGAGCGCGGTGAAGAACTCCTCGCGCACGAGCGCGAAGCCCTTCACCACGTCCTCGTGGCCATGTGCTCGACCCGACGACGAAGTCGTCCGGTCAGCAGCCGCCTTCAGCGCAATCTCCAGGTGGTCGAGCGCGGGCAGCAGCTCCTTCGCGAGCTTCGCCACGCCGCGGTCGACCGCCTGCGCGTTCTCCCGCGCCATCCGCTTGCGGAAGTTCTCGAAGTCCGCCTGCGTGCGCTGGGCGAGTGCGAGGTACTTGCGCGCATCGTCCTCGCCGTCGGCGGCCGCCCGCTCGGAAGCGGGCGGCGCCTCGGCGTCCGCGAACGAGGTCTCGCCGGTGCCGGGGGCGTCCGGGTCGGGCGGCGCGGCGGCGGTGAACTCCTCGGCTTCGCTCACTTCTGCTCGTCGACGACCTCGGCGTCGACGACCTCCTCCTCGGCGCCCGCGCCGTCGGCGGACGCGCCGTTGCCGGCCGCGGCCTCCTGCTGCTGGGCGGCCTGGGCGCGCTCGTACATCGCCTCGGACACCTTGTGGAAGGCGGTCTGCAGGCGCTCGGTCTTGGCGCGGATGTCCGCGGCGTCGTCGCCCTTGGCGGCCTCGTTGAGGTCCTTGATGGCCTCCTCGATCTCGCGCTTGGACGCGTCGTCGAGGTTCTCGCCGAGCTCCTTGACCTGCTTCTCGGCCTGGTAGGCGGCGGACTCGGCGGCGTTGCGCGCCTCGGCCAGCTCGCGCGCCCGCTTGTCCTCCTCCGCGTGCGCCTCGGCGTCGCCGACCATCCGCTTGATCTCCTCGTCGGAGAGCCCGGAGCCGGCCTTGATCTCGATCTTCTGCTCCTTGCCGGTGCCCAGGTCCTTCGCGGCCACGTTGAGGATGCCGTTCGCGTCGATGTCGAACCCGACCTCGATCTGCGGGATGCCGCGCGGCGCCGGCGGGATGCCGGTGAGCTGGAACTTGCCGAGCGACTTGTTGTACATCGCCATCTCGCGCTCGCCCTGGAGCACGTGGATCTCCACGCTCGGCTGGTTGTCCTCCGCCGTGGAGAACACCTCGGACTTGCGCGTCGGGATGGTGGTGTTGCGCTCGATCAGCCTGGTCATGACGCCGCCCTTGGTCTCGATGCCGAGGGTGAGCGGCGTGACGTCGAGCAGCAGGACGTCCTTGACGTCGCCGGCCAGCACGCCCGCCTGGATGGCGGCGCCGACGGCCACGACCTCGTCCGGGTTGACGCCGCGGTGCGGCTCCTTGCCGGTGAGCTCCTTGACCTTCTCCTGCACGGCAGGCATGCGCGTCATGCCGCCCACGAGGACGACGTGCTGGATCTCCTTGACGCCCTTGTCCTTGGCGTCGTCGAGCGCCTGGCGGACCGGCGCGACGACGCGCTCGATCAGCGCCGACGCCAGCTCGTTGAGCTTGGCGCGCGTGAGCCGCACGTCGAGGTGCTTCGGCCCGGAGGCGTCGGCGGTGATGAACGGCAGGTTGATCTGCGTCTCCTGCGCGGACGAGAGCTCGATCTTGGCCTTCTCGGCCGCCTCGTAGAGGCGCTGCAGGGCCATCCGGTCCTGCGTGAGGTCGATCCCCTGGTCGCGCTTGAACTCGGCCGCGAGCCAGTCGACGACCGCCTTGTCGAAGTTGTCGCCGCCGAGGTGGTTGTCGCCCGACGTGGACTTGACCTCGAACACGCCGTCGCCGATCTCCAGCACCGACACGTCGAACGTGCCGCCGCCGAGGTCGAAGACGAGGATCGTCTGGTCGGACTCCTTGTCGAGCCCGTACGCGAGCGAAGCCGCGGTCGGCTCGTTGATGATGCGCTTGACCTCGAGCCCGGCGATCCGGCCGGCGTCCTTGGTCGCCTGGCGCTGGTCGTCGTTGAAGTAGGCCGGGACGGTGATGACCGCGCTGTCCACGCTCTCGCCGAGATAGGCCTCCGCGTCCGCCTTCAGCTTCTGGAGGATCATCGCGGAGATCTCCGGCGGCGAGTACTCCTTGCCGCCCGCCTTCACCCGCGCGTCGCCCCCGGAGCCGGCGATCACCTCATAGGGGACGATCGCCTCCTCCTCGCGCACCTCGGCCTCCTTGCGGCCCATGAAGCGCTTGATCGAGAAGACGGTGTTGGTGGGATTGGTCACCGCCTGCCGCTTGGCGACGGTGCCGACGAGCCGCTCCCCGCTCTGGGCGAAGGCGACGACGGACGGAGTGGTGCGGCCGCCCTCCGCGTTCTCGATGACCGTCGGCTCGCCGCCCTCGAGGACGGCCATGCACGAGTTCGTGGTGCCGAGGTCGATCCCGATGGTCTTGGCCATGTGGCGTGCTCCTCTACAAGATCTCAGTCTGACCGACGCAGATTGTAGCCGGTCGGGCACATCCGCAAGAGTGCGCACTCGTCACACTCCGGGCGGCGGGCGTGGCACGTCCGGCGGCCGTGCCGGAGCAGGTTCACGTGCAGCTCGAGCTCCTGCCCGCGCGGGGTGAGGGCGAGCATCTCGTCGTGGAGGACGTCGAACGGCGCGCCGGCGGTGAAGAGGCCGAGCCTCGAGCCGACGCGGGAGACGTGCGTGTCCACCGGCACGTCCCGCTCGCCGTATGCGAACAGGCGGACGCAGGCGGCGGTCTTGCGGCCGACGCCCGGGAGCGAGGTGAGGAAGTCCTGGTCGGCGAGGTGGGGGCCGTCGAGCGGCTCGGGGAGCGCCCGGAGGATCTCCTGGATGCGGCGCGACTTGACCTTGGAGATCCCGCCCGGCCGGATCGCCAGCTCGACCTCCTCGTTCGGCGCGTCCCGCACCTCCTTCCAGGAGGGGAAGCGGGCGCGCAGGCGCAGGAAGGCGACGTCGCGGTTGCGGTCGTTCGTGGACTGGGAGAGGACGGTGAGGATCAGCTCGTCCAGGCCGTGCCCGTGCGGGGGTGCGGCGGGGATGCCGTAGAGCTCACGCAGCCGGTTGCGGATGCGGCGGACTCTCGCGCTTGACACTCGGCCGAGTCTATGGACCGGCGAAGGTCAACTGCGGCATTGAGGGGGCGGATCGAAAAGGTGTGTCCCGCTACTGGTCGTGGTGACCAGTAACGGGACACACCTTGCTCGGAGCGGTCCCGTCTCCCTTCAATGCCCGCCGTTCGTCGGCAGAATCGCGGGTGTGGAGCACACGATCGACATCGACGGGCTGCCCGTGCGCTACCTGCGGGCGCCGTGCGACGACCCGCCGATCCTGTGGGTCCACGGCGTCCCGGACTCGGCCGACCTGTGGGCGCCGTTCCTCGAGCGCGCCGGCGGCATCGCGGTCGACCTGCCGGGCTTCGGCGCCAGCGGCAAGCCGGCCGAGTGGCCGTACGGGGTCGCGGGCTACGAGCGCTTCCTGCGCGACTTCCTCGACCACCTGGGGGTCGACCGGGTCCGGCTCGTCGCGCACGACTGGGGAGCCGTGGCGCTCACGCTCGGCCCCCGGATCGAGCGGCTCGCGGCGATCGACGTGGTGCCGTTCCTCCCCGGCCACCGCTGGCACGCGGTCGCGCGCGCCTGGCGCATGCGGGCCGTCGGCGAGCTGGCGATGGGCTTCACGAGCCGGATGTCCCTGCGGCGGCTCGGCGGCCTGGCCCCGGAGCACGCGGACGCGGTGCTGCGGCACTTCGACCACGGCACCCAGCGGGCGATCCTCAAGCTCTACCGGTCGACCTCCTCGGAGCAGCTCGGCGGGCTGGCCCCGGCGCTGGAGGCCGTCCGGGCCCCGGCGCTGGTGCTGTGGGGGGAGCGCGACCGCTACCTGGACCCGGCGTGGGCACCGCGGATCGCGGCGGCGCTGGGCGGCGAGGCGACCGCCGAGATCGTGCCCGGCGCGGGCCATTGGCCCTGGCTGGACACGGCGAAAACGGGCGAAATCCTGCAAGATTTCCTCTCGCGGTCATTATCCTGACCGCTCGGTCTCCCCGGTTCGGGTGAACCGGCTCAAGACCGGCTCGCGGAACGCCGAGTCGCATTGCTAGGGTCGCGCACCGCGACGGACTGCATCTGACGCAGAACTGACCCGCAACGGATTGGCTCGGAATCCCCACCCGGCGCACTAGGGGGTGCTCCGGAGGATCAGGTGATGCCCCATGCGCTCGGTCGCAGCACTCACGCTTGCCCTTGGTTCGATGCTCGCGGTGCCCTACGTGGCCCCTGCCGCCGCCAGCGGCAAGCCCCGTCTCGACGGCACCGAGCGCGCCATCGTCCGCGCCGTCAACCGCCAGCGCTCCGCGCACGGCCTTGGCCGGCTGGACGCGGGCCGGCGCCTCTCCCGCGCCGCCGATCACCACTCCTGGGAGATGCTGGCCGGCGACTACTTCGCGCATGCCTCGCGCAACGGCAGCCCGTTCGAGCGGCGCGTGCGGCGCTACGGCGACTACCGCGCGGTCGGCGAGACGCTCGCCCGGGTGTCGCGCTGCGGCCGCGGCAGCGCCCGCCGGGTCGTGAGCATGTGGATGGGCTCCTCGGGCCACCGGGCGATCCTGCTCTCCTCGCGCTTCCGCCGGATCGGCGTCGGCAAGCGCACCGGCAGGCTCGGCTCGGGCCGCGCGTGCCTGGTGACGGCCGACCTCGCGTCGCGGCGGTAGCCGCCGCGCGGGGCGCCGAACGACGCCGGGCGGGGC
>JBOGYU010000254.1:0-6815 GCA_050696935.1 Solirubrobacteraceae bacterium
CGCCGGCCGCAAGCGCGAGGCGCTCGACCAGCTCCGCCGCGCCGCCCGCGCCGCGCCGCGCCTGCCCGACGCCCGTCTGTATCTCGGCGCCGTGCTGCTCAGCCTCGAGCGCCCGCGCGAGGCGGCGCACGAATGGCGGCGATTCCTCGCGCTTCAGCCAGACGGGCGCGACGCGCGGCTCGTCCGCAGAACGCTTCGGCGGCTGGGCGGGTAGCGACGGTGCTCTCAAGTCTCGCGGCGCTCATCCGACCTCAGGACCGTGTCATTGGAAGCGGCCCTTGCACGCGTCGCGCAGCTCGACGCGCTCCTCGACCCACCGCTCGGCCCGCCGGCCCGCCCCGCCGGTGCTCCGGCGCTGCCGACCCCAGGGGCCGGCGCCGGCAGCTTCGAGCAGGCGCTGGGCGCCGCCATGGCCGCGCCTGCCGCCGCCCCGACCCCGCGCGGCACCTACCCGCATCTCACCGGCGACCTCGACGCCGCGCCCGAGCTGCTGTCACGGCTCGAGCAACTCGCCGCGGCCCGCGGCGAGCGCTGGACGGTCACGAGCGGCCTCCGGACCGACGCGGAACAGCAACGGCTATGGGAGTCGCGCGCGACCAACCCATATCCGGTCGCGCCGCCCGGCAGCTCCGTGCACCGCAGCGGCCGGGCCGCCGACGTCACGATCGGCGGCAGGGCGATCCAGGACGTCGTTCCGGCGGCCGAGCTGCGCGCGGCAGGCCTCGAGCCGCTTGCCGGCGACGCCGTCCACGTCGAGCTGGCGAGCTGACGCCGGCACGGGGCGGGCGTAGCCACCGGGCGCAGGTGCGGCCCAGCCCCGACGGCCGCCGCGATCGTCGCGCGGTCGGCCGGGCTCCGGCGTGCTC
This sequence comes from Solirubrobacteraceae bacterium, assembly GCA_050696935.1. Classification (GTDB taxonomy): domain Bacteria; phylum Actinomycetota; class Thermoleophilia; order Solirubrobacterales; family Solirubrobacteraceae; genus DASSUW01. The sequence continues at coordinate 867 of JBOGYU010000254.1, forward strand.
GTGAACCCAGCCGCGTGCGGGAGGGTCTGAACCTCAGCCCCATGGACCGCGTACCGATGCACATGGAGCGAGTGCGGGCTGCCCGTCGCCGTCGTCTTTGCCGTGCCGTGGCGGCCATGGCGCGCGCCGCGCTTCCGGTCGCGGCCCTTCTCGCAGCAGCGCTGTTCCCTCACACGGCGTTCGGGCATGCCACGCTGCTACGCACCAGTACGGCGGACGGTGACGTGCTGGAGCGCACACCGCGCGCGGTGGTGCTCACCTTCGACGAGGGGATCGAGACGGACTTCGTACGGCTGGAGGTGCAGGACGCGGCGGCGGGTCGACCTGGGAGCGCCCTATCACCCGCAGGGCCGCGAGGAGCTCGTCGCCGTCCGGCTCAGCCGGAACCTCACCGGCACGTTCGTGGCGCGCTACCGCGTCGTCTCGGAGGACGGCCACCCGGTCGGCAGGCGCACGGCGTTCCGGGTGCGACCGCCGGTGCGCCAGCGCGAGCATGCGCCGACCGGGCCGGCGCCCGGCGCTGACCGCGGCCCGCCGGCGCCGTCGATGGGTGCGACAGCCGAGTCCACCCACGAGGAGCTGTCGGCCGGCGGGGTGACGGACCTCGCGTTCGCCGCCGCGCGCGGGACGGGCTACCTCGCGATCGCGCTTGCCACCGGCGGCGCGGTGTTCCTGCTGGTGATCTGGCTGCCGGCCATCGCCCGGATGGCCGGGGCCGGTGCCGGCTGGCGCACGGTGTCCGCGCTGTTCGTGGCGCACCTGCGCATTCCGCTGGTCGGCACGGTCGCGCTCGGGATGCTCGCGACGGAGCTTGCAATCGTGCTCGAGGGTGCCACGGCGGCTGGGATCTCCTTCTGGGCGGCGCTCGACCTCGACGTCGTCGAATCCGTGTCCGAGATCCGCGCGGTGCAGGCGTGGGGGATGCGGTTTGCCGTATGGGCGATCCTCGGCGCCATCATCGTGGCCGCCCTGCGGCCGCATCGCGCACCGGTGCTGCGACGCGCCGCACTCGGCGCCGACGGAGCCGCGCTCGGCCCAGCCCCGACCCGCCCGCTACAGCTGGCGCTCCTGTCCGCGCTGGTGGCGCTGGCCGCCACCGCGCCGGCGGCCGGCCACACGGGCACGTATTCGCCAAGCGGCCTGCTGATCAGCGCCGACACGCTTCACGTCCTGTCCATGGGCGCCTGGCTCGGCGGCCTCGCGATGCTGCTCGTCGTCGTACCGCGCGCCCTCCGCGCCCTGTCGCCGGTTGACCGCACACCGCTGCTGGCGGTTGTCGTCGGCCGCTTCTCGCGCCTGGCGATGATCGCAGTGGCGGTTCTGCTGCTGAGCGGCGCCGTGCAGTCCGTGGCCGGGGTGGGCTCCGTGCCGGCGCTGGTCGAGACCGCGTACGGACGGCTGGTGCTGGCGAAGATCCTGCTCTTCCTCGGACTGATCACGCTGGGCGCCTACAACCAGCGACGCCTGCTGCCACGCCTCAGGCTGCTTGCCAGCGGCGGTGAGCAACCTGACCGAGCAGCCGCGCTCCTGCGCCGCTCGACGGCGCTGGAGGTCGGCTTCGCCGCGATCGTGCTCTCGGTGACGTCCGTCCTCGTGGTCGCCGAGCCGGTGACGCGAGGCTGAACGGCGCCCACAGAGGAGCGGTCGCGCGACTCCAGCCACAGCAGCAGCAGCACGACGAGCACAAGCGAGATGGCGAAGACCGCCAGCCAGTACAGGGTCCCGCCGAGGATGCGGCGAACGGACGGCCGGCGGGAGCTCCGCTTGCGCGTCACCCCCGGCGCGACGGCTGCCGGGCCTCCGCCTCGCGCACCTCGAACTCGGCGAGCTGCGCCTCGACGTCGCGGCGGCGAGCCCGCAGATCCTCGAGGTCGTCGGGGAGCGTGGTCTGCGTCCTGCGAGGCGGGCAGCACACCGCCTGCTTGCCTCGCCGGTGCGCCCACCACATGTGCAGCGGGCACGCCAGCGCGGCGACGACGAGGCCGACGAGCAGCGGCTCCATCAGGACCCCCTTCGCGCGCCGGCCCTGTGCGACTGCTCGCGCTCGCGCCGCTCGATCTCTGCGCTGAGCCGCGCGTGCTCGTCGCGCAGGTCGTCGACGCCCGCCCGCGACCGGTCCTCGCTCCCCCGGCCGCTCTTGCTCATGAACCACATCATCACGCCCATGCCCACGGGGCAGGCCAGCAGAACCAAGACGAGAAGTGCGCCTTCCATCGTTCAAGACTCCTCGATCGAAACCATCTACGATTAGACATAGTAGACGTTTCCGGCAGCACAAGTAAGAGCGAGATCGAGATCAGGAGCCGCAACCATGACCCGACGCACCGTACTGGCCAGCGGCCTCGCCACCCTCGCGCTCGGCGCGCTCGGCGGGATCGGCATCGGCGGCGCCCAGCCTCTCGAGCCGGACCACTCGCGCGACGCCGGGCAACGAGCCGAACCGATGTCCATGCAGGACAACATGCGGCAGTTGCACCGCCGGATGATCGATGGCCACCGGGACATGATTCGCAATCCCGAGATGCGCGGTCACATGCGCGACCCCGAGATGCGAGCGATGCACCGCGACATGATGCGCATGCACGGCGGCATGATGGGCATGCGCGACGAGATGCCGCGAATGGACATGACGGACTGACTGCGGTCAGCGGTCGTCCTTGCCCGCAACCGCCGGTTCGACGGCGCAGCACTTCTGCAGCGCGATCTCGGTCGTCAGCCCGCCCCTGAAGCGGATCCGGTGCGACCGCTCGCAGTCGTGCCACGGCGTCCGCTCGGGCGGGAGGAAGCGCCCGGCGAACCGGCGCTCGATGACCTCCCGCAGCAGCCTGCTGCCCCCGCGCGAGAGCCAGCCCTCGGGCAGCGAGCAGAACGTGTAGAAGACGTGACCGTCGTCGCGGATGACCCGCACGAACTCGCGGACCGCGGTGAGGGGCTCGTCCAGAGTCTCGATCACCCACGCGCTCACCACCACGTCGAAGGCGCGGTTGGGAAACGGGAGCGCCTCGACATCCGCGACCAGACTCTTGCCCGGAACGCCCGCGGCGCGCTCAAGCATGGCCGGCGACGCGTCGACGAGCGTCACGGAGGCGGTCGGCTCGATCGCGAGGACCCGTCGCGCCAGCACGCCCGTGCCCGCGCCGGCGTCGAGCACCTGGGCACCTGGCTGCAGCACCGCGCGGAGGTCCTGGAGCATCGCCTCCTCCGCCGATCGTCCGACCAGCGCCAGCCAGAGGTTGCGGAACTCCTCGTAGACCGGAGCGGCGCGATCGTAAAGTGCGCGCGTCTCCGCCGCCGGTGTCCCGACAAGCACCTCGAGCGCCTCGACCGCGCGCTGCAGCTGTCGTTTGGAGGTCCCTTGCGCTCGCTCCCAGTCCGCCATCGCCCACAGTATTACTAGTCAAGCTAGTAGGACACATGAGCCGCGAGCTCGTCGAGTCGGGGCCCGGTGGCGAGGTCCCTGCTCATCTCCGATACATGGACGCAGGTACCGTCTCCGCGTCGCTGCTGTGTCGCGGTGGCCGAACGGTACGACGATCACATCGACATGAGCCGGGCAATGGCGATCCTCGGGTCCTGATGATGGCGGCGATGCTGGCCGTGCTCGCGTGGGGAGCGATCGCTGCCTTTCGGGGTCGCAGCCGGAAGCGCGGCGCGCCGGCGGTGCTCGATGACCGCTTCGCCCGGATCGGCGGATGCGTTTCACAGCGCTACGATGAGAGATAGTAGATTGATGGCGACATCGAGACGATGGAACCCACACCGTGAGCCGACGCAGCGCAGTGGCCGCTGGATTCGCCCTACTCGCGCTCGCTGGGATTGGCGGGATTGGGATCGCCGGCGCCCAGCCGCCCGACCCGACCGGGTCGCATGACTCCCGTCAGGGCGTCCAGCGGATGGTCATGCCCGACCACGACGGGCGAGAGGTGGACCGCTTGATGATCGAGCGCCACCGCCAGATGATGCGCGAGCCGGGGACGCGCGGACTGATGCGCGCACCCGAGATGCGGACGATGCACCGAGCCATGAAGCGCACGGACGGCGGCATCGTCGATATGCACGACGACATGCCCGCGGTCGGCACGGGGATGATGGACTGAGCGGGCCTGTCGCGCAGCCCGGCCCCAGGACCAGCCGCCAATCCAGCAACCCCGCTTGGAGCAACCGGGCGCCTCACACAGGATCGGCGTCGACCGGGTCGTCTCGGTGATCCGCGACCGTTGCGACATCGAACAGCGCGCCGGCTGCCTGGCCGACGCTGCGATCACTCGCCCCGTCACCGTGGCCCAACTCGCCCGAGCGCTGCGCAAGTGACCCGTACCGTGCAGACCATCCCGCTCACGGCGTCGGCGCGCAACCCGTGGGGGCACACCGCTCGACGCCGCCAGGCGCGCCGCGACGAGGTTTGCCGGTGACGGATCGATGGCGACCGGGGCGAACCCGGACGAAGCGGCCCTCCCCGGAGGGAGGCCCGCGCCGCCCCGGGGCGTCTCGCCGGCGACGCGCGGTCGCGCGTCACGCCGGCGCGGTGCTCGCCGTCAGCGGTGTCCTCCTGCTGGCCGACGCGGCACTGACGTTGGTGTGGCAGGAGCCGCTCACCGGCATCATGGCGATGCGCGAGCAGAACCGCCTCGAGCGCGAGCTGCCGAAGCAGATCGCGGCCGCTGTAGCGGACGCGCGCCGGCTGGCGACGCGGGATCCCGCCGAGCGCGCGGCCGAGCTCGCCGCCCGATTCCGTCGGCGTCTGCGCCGGGCGGACGCTGTCGGCAGGCTTACCCTGCCGACGCTGGGGCGCAGCTACGTGGTCTCTCACGACAAGGACGTGCAGGCGGCGCTGCGCAGCGGTCCTGCCCACTACCCCGACACGCCGCTGCCCGGCGAGGGTGGGACGGTGGGCATCGCCGGCCATCGCACGACGTATGGCGCGCCGTTCCGCACGCTGCACCGCCTGCGCCGCGGCCACCCCGTCGAGCTCGAGATGCCCTACGCCCGCTTCCTCTACCGGGTGGAGAAGGTCATCAGCGTCCTGCCGACCGAGGTCTGGGTAAAGCGGCGCGTCGGACACGAACGGCTGATCCTCAGCGCCTCTCACCCGCCGTACAGCGCCGCGCGCCGACTCGTGGCGTTCGCGCGACTGACCGACACCCGGCTCCGAGGCGACCCCTGAGCGGCGCGGCGCTGCGAGCCGGAGCCGCCGATGTCGATCCACGTCGCCGAGCCGTTGCAGTCGGGCAGCGCACGCGGCGCGGCGTACCGGCCCGGAGAGGAGCGTGCGCCGCCGGCGTCGAAGACGAGCACGTGACGGCGGCCCCGAAACCAGCGGTCGCAGCGTGCTGACGGAACGCTCGCACCGTCGCGGACGGCAGCTACCTACGCGCTGGCTGCGCGGGCTGCTCGCCGGCGGAACAGCCGCACTCGTCCTGTGGCTCACCACAGGGCTCGCGGTACGCGCTGCGTACTCGGGTGAGATCCTGCCCGGCACGCGGGTCGCCGGCGTCAGCGTGGGCGGGGCATCGCCCGACGCCGCCCGCCGGCGCTGGCGTCCGCGTTCTCGGCGCGCAAGGCGGTGACGTTCGGCTACCGCGACCGGCGATTCCCGGTGCGTGCGCGGGAAGCCGGGTTTCGCGTCGACCTCGGCGCGACCGTGGCACGGGCGTATCGCGCCGGCAGGGGTCGGACGCTGCGCGATCTGTGGTCGGACGTGCCCTCGCTCTGGGCGCCCCGGGAGCTCGAACCGGTCGTCACGCTGCGACGGCGACGGCTCGCTGCCGTCGTCGCCTCGATCGCACGCGTGATCGACCGGCCGGCGTTCCCGGGCGACCTCTCCGTCGACAGCCGTTTGAGCGTGCGTGCCGTGCCTCCCCGCCCGGGGCGCGTCCTGGACCGGGCGAGAGCCGCGGCGGTCGTGCTGGGCGCGCTCGCCGAGCGCGCACGCGGCGTCGTGCCGCTGCC
>JBOGYU010000255.1:0-6799 GCA_050696935.1 Solirubrobacteraceae bacterium
CCGTCAGGCTCAACCGCCGCCACCTGCGGCTGGCCCGCCGCGCGCTCCGGCGCGGCCGCCGCGCCTCGATCCGCATGTTCGCGGTGGGCACCGATCTCGCCGGCAACTCACGCCGTGCGCGGGCGGTCAGGATCCGGCTCCGCCGGTAGGAAATCGCACCTCGTGCCCTTGCGCACGAGTGTATGCTCGCGCCCAATGCACCGCGCTCGGGGGAGAGTGCGGGACCACTGTCACACCAAACAGGGGGAAGAGGGTGCCTGCATCCAGGCTCGTGCGCGCCGCGCTCGTATTCGCGGCCGCCTCCTTGCTGCTCGCGGGGACGAGCAGCGCACTCGCCGACGACGAGCGGCGCACCAGCGCACGCGCGCTGGCCAAGGACCGATCGGCGTCGACCGTCGCGGCGGACTCGTCGCTCGCGGTCCGGAGCATTCTCGGCCGCAGCGCGTTCTCGGTCACCGGCAACTTCACGCCGGGCGGCCAGCACGGCCCGAGCGACCTGCACCTGCCGGCCACGAGCCCGAACACGATCCAGCGCGTGAGCAAGCTCGAGATGAGCACCCCACCCGAGCTGCGCTTCGACCCGGCGACCGGCGACCCGGATCCCAGTCAGCCGGACGTCGTCGAAGGCCAGATCGCGGACCTCGCGGTCTACAAGGGATTCGCGTACCTGAACTCGTGGAACGAGCCGTCGTGCAAGCGCGGCGGGACGTTCGTGGTGGACATCCGCAACCCGGCGGCGCCGCAGCAGGTGGACTTCCTGCCCGCGCTCGAGGGCCGCTACCACGGTGAGGGCGCCCACGTGATCACGCTCGACACGCCGTCCTTCCAGGGCGACGTGCTGGCCGTGAACAACGAGCCGTACACGCGGACGGGCTGCACCGACGACATCTTCGGCAACGGCGGCTTCGACCTCTACGACGTCACCAACCCGCTCGACGCGAAGACCCTCGTCCAGGGCGCCGGCGACTTCGGCGCCGAGGGCTCGATGGAGGGCGACTGGGAGACGGCGAACTCCAGCCACAGCACGTTCATGTGGCAGGGCAACGACCGCCGCGCCTACGTCGTGTTCGTCGACAACACCGAGCTCCACGACGTCGACATCTTCGAGACCACCGACCCGGCCAACCCGCGCCCGGTCGGCGAGTTCGACTTCGTCGAGGTGGCCGCAAACGAGGGCATCGACATCACCGGCGAGCCCGCGCTCGGCGGCGACGGAGAGATCTTCCTGCACGACATGGTCGTCAAGAAGATCGGCGACCGCTTCATCATGAAGGCCGACTACTGGAACGCCGGCTACCTGCTGTTCGACGTCACGAACCCGGCGGACCCGACGTACATCTCGGACACCTCGTACGACGGGCCGGACACCCTGACCGGCCTTGACCCGCAGGAGGGCAACGCCCACCAGGGCGAGTTCTCGCACGACAACACGTACATCCTGGCGGCCGACGAGGACTTCAGCCCTTACCGGCCGGGCACGTTCGAGATCACGACCGGCCCCGAGGCCGGCGAGTACGAGTCGACCGGCGTCGGCGGCGGCGCCGCGGCCAGCTTCCTGCCGGACCTCGAGATGAACGGCCCGACCGTCTACGGTGGCTACGGATGCCCCACGTCGGACCCGATCCCTGAGCGGGCCACGTCGGGGCTGCCGCCGCTCGAGGACGGCGAGGAGGCGATCGTCGTGCTCCAGCGCGGCCCCTCCGGGGATCCGGACAACCCGGAGGAGGCGTGCTTCCCGGGCGAGAAGGCCGAGAACGGCATCAACGCCGGCTACGACGCGGTGCTGCTGGTCAACCATCATGCTGGTGAGGCCTCGGGCGTGTTCTGCGGCTCGGGAGCCTTCCCGGCGTCGCCGCCGATCGTGACGGTGTGCACGACCCACGAGGCGCTGCACCACATCTTCGGCGAGCCCAACGACACGACCGTGCCGTACCCGCCCGGTCACGGGCCGCCGCTCGGCGCTCTCGGCGAGTACGTGAGGGCGGACTCGGTCTTCGACGGCTGGGGCTACACGCACCTGTACAAGACGAAGCTCGAGCCGAACGGCCAGCTGCAGGAGATGGAGCACGTCGACGCGCACGCGATCGACGAGGCCCTGAACCCGCAGTACGCGTTCGGGTTCGGGGATCTCTCGGTGCACGAGTTCGCCACCGACCCGACGGAGAACATCGCGTACAGCTCCTACTACGCGGGCGGCATGCGCGTGTTCAGCTTCGGCGAGGCCGGCCTCGCCGAGGTGGGCTCGTACATCGACACCGGCGGCAACAACTTCTGGGGCGTGGAGCAGTTCACGCACGCAGACGAGCGCTACTTCGCCGGATCGGACCGCGACTACGGCCTGTACATCTTCCGCTACACCGGGCCGGGAGCGGCCCAGCGGCCGGTGTGCACCGAATCGATCGCGATGGTGCCCTTCCAGACCACCGCGACCGTGCCGCTGCCATGCTCGGACGCCAACGGCAACCCGCTCACGCGGGCCGTCTCGGGCACGCCCGTGGCGGGCACGCTGGGCGGCGACGCCAACTCGGGCGCCGTCACCTACCAGCACACCGGCGGCAGCCTGGGCGAGGTCGACTCGTTCACGTTCACCGCCAACGACGGCGCGGCGAACTCGGCCCCCGCGACGGCGCGGATCGTGACGGTGCCGCGCGAGGGCGGCCGCTGCTTCAACCCGTTCACAGGGACGGCGGCGCGCGAGAGCATCACGGGCAGCACGTTCGGCGACCGGATCCGCGGCGGCGGCGGCCGTGACTTCATCGCCGGCCTCAGCGGCGACGACTGCCTGAACGGCCAGGGCGGCCAAGACCAGCTCGAGGGCGACACCGGGGACGACACGCTCCTCGGCGGACCCGCCGAGGACCGCCTGTTCGGCGGCTCGGGTCGCGACACGTTGCGCGGGGGCAAGGGCCCCGACCACCTCCGCGGGTCGTCCGGGAACGATCGCCTGTTCGGCAACACCGGACGCGACCTGCTCGACGGCGGCTCGAACCGCGACGTCCTGCGAGGCGGCAAGGGCCGTGACCGGCTGCGCGGCGGAACCGGCCGCGACCGGCTGTTCGGCGGCGCCAAGGGCGACCGGCTGGAGGGCGGCGACGGCCGCAACGTGCTGTCCGGCGGCCGCGGCAAGGACCGCATCTTCGCCGTCAACGGCAAGCGGGACACCATCCGGTGCGGCCCCGGGCGCGACCGCGTCCAGGCCGACCGGGTCGACCGCGTGGCCGGCGACTGCCAGCGGGTTCGCCGGCTGCGGCCGCGCGACGACTAGGGCCCATGGCGGGCGGGGCCTCCACCCCCGCCCGCCGCGGCCTACCATTGCCGTCGATGAGGCGCCTGGCGATCGTCCTCGTGCTCGGGCTCGGCCTGCTGGCCGCGATGGCCGTCGTCGCGGCGGCGCACCCCGAGCCGGGCGACGTCGACGGCGACGGCGTCCGCGACGAGCACGACAACTGCGCGCAGGTCCGCAACGCCGACCAGGGCGACGCCGACGGCGACGGCCTGGGCGATCGCTGCGACGCCGACGCCGACGGCGACGGCGTCACCAACAGCACCCCGTACCTCGACAGCGGCGAGGACAACTGCCCGCTGGTCGCCAACCCGGGCCAGGAGCGAACCAAGCACGCCCGGTTCGGCGACGCCTGCTACGTCGACTCGGACGGCGACGGCGTGCCGGACCCGCTGGACAGCTGCCCGGCGATCCCGAGCCCGAGCCAGGACGACTACGACTACGACCGGACGGGCGACGTCTGCGACCCCGACGACGACGACGACGGCGAGTTCGACGACGTCGACAACTGCCCACGAACCTACAACTGGGAGCAGACCGACTCCGACGCCGACGGGACCGGCGACGCGTGCGACGCGACGCCGCGCGGGTCCGACGGCGGCTCAGGCGGCGGGGGCGGGAATGGGCCGGCCGCCGAACGGGATCGCAGCGCTCCGATCGTGCGCGTGCGCCTCGCCCGCATCCAGCGCCTGCGGGAGCTGGGCAGGAGCATGGCCGTCCAGGTCCGCTGCAGCGAGGGGTGCGCGGTGCGGGCGCAGCTGAAGATGAAGGGCAGGACCGCCGCGCGGGGCAGCGCGGCGCTGGCCGGCCGGGGCACCACCTACGTCTTCATGCGCCTCCAGAAGCGCGTCGTGCGCCGGCTCGGCAGGGCGCGCCTGACGGTGACGGTGACCGACGACGCGGGCAACTCCCGCACGGCCCGCCGCACCGTCCGCCTGCGGCGCTGAGTGGTCTAGTGTCCGCTCCATGGCCGCCGCCGACGTCCTGAAGCCCGACCACGCTGCCGCTCGCAGGCACTTCATCTTCACCGACGAGCACGAGCAGCTGCGCGAGTCGATCCGCTCGTTCGTCACCCGCGAGCTGCTGCCGCACGCCGAGGAGTGGGAGGCCACGACGTTCCCGGACTGGGTCTTCCGGCGGATGGGCGAGCTGGGCCTGCTGGGGCTGTCGTTCCCGGAGCGCTACGGCGGCCAGGGCGGGGACTACTACTGCAACCTCGTGCTCGCCGAGGAGATGGTCGGCGCCCGCTGCGGGGGCCTGGCGATGGGGATCGCCGTCCACACCGACATGGCCACCCCGCCGATCCTCGCGTTCGGCACCGAGGAGCAGAAGCAGGCCTACCTGGTGCCCTCGATCCGGGGCCAGAGGATCTCCTGCCTGGGGATCTCCGAGCCCGACGCCGGCTCCGACGTGTCCGGGATCAAGACGCGCGCTGTGCGCGACGGCGACGAGTGGGTGATCAACGGCTCCAAGACGTTCATCACCAACGGCCACCGCGCCGACTTCATCGTGCTCGTCACCAAGACCGACCCCGATGCCGGCTACGACGGCTTCACGCTGTTCCTCGTCGACATGGACGCGCCCGGGGTGATCCGCGAGGAGAGGCTGCGCAAGCTCGGCATGCACGCGTCGGACACCGCGCTGCTGGCCTTCCAGGACGTGCGGGTGCCGGACGCCGCCGTGCTCGGCGAGGTCGGCAAGGGCTTCTACCACATCATGTGGGAGCTCCAGGGGGAGCGGCTGATCGGCGCCGCCGGGGCCGTGGCCAGCGCCCAGCACCTGTTCGACCGCACGCTCCGGTATGCGAGCGAGCGCCACGCCTTCGGCCGCCCGATCGGCAGCTTCCAGGTCACCCGCCACAAGTTCGCGGAGATGGCGACCAAGATCGAGTCCGCCCGCCAGCTCGTCTACACCACCGCCTGGCGCTTCGCCAACGACGAGTACCCGGTGCGCGAGATCTCGATGGCCAAGCTCCACGCCTCCCGGATCGCCTGCGAGGTCGCCGACGAGTGCCTGCAGATCCACGGCGGCGCCGGCTACATGAAGGAATATGGAATCGAGCGCGCCTGGCGCGACCTGCGGCTCAACCGCATCGGCGCCGGCACCGACGAGATCATGCTCGAGGTGATCGGCCGCTCGTACGGGCTCTGATCGGCAGAATCCCCGCCTCCGACCCTCGACCTGGAGGCATGACATGGGAGTCCTCGACGGCAAGGTGGCGATCGTCACCGGCTCGGCGCGCGGGATCGGCCGCGCGACGGCGGAGCTGCTCGCCGAGCACGGCGCGCGGGTGCTGATCAACGACCTCGACGCCGACCTGGCCGAGCAGGCGGCGTCCGAGATCGCCTCGGAGACGGTGGTGCACGGCGGCGACCTGACCGCCGACGGCGCCTGCGACGCGCTCGTCCAGACCGCCGTGGACGCCTGGGGGCGGCTCGACATCGTGGTCAACAACGCCGGCTACACGATCGACGCGCCGATCCACAAGATGAGCGACGACGCGTTCCAGCGGATGCTCGACATCCACACAGTCGTGCCCTTCCGCGTGCTGCGGGCGGCCGCGCCGCACCTGCGCGAGCCGGCCAAGCGCGAGCGCGAGGAGGGCAGGGAGGTGTTCCGCAAGGTCGTCAACGTCTCCTCCATCTCCGGCACGATGGGCAACGCCGGGCAGGCCAACTACGCGGCGGGCAAGAACGCGGTGGTCGGGCTCACGAAGACGCTGGCCAAGGAGTGGGGCCAGTTCAAGATCAACGTCAACGCGGTCGCGTTCGGCTACATCGAGACGCGGCTGACCGCCTCCAAGGAGGACGCGTCCAACGTGATCGAGGTCGGCGGGCAGACGGTGCAGCTCGGGATCCCCGACCAGATGCGCGGGGTGGCGCCGATGATGATCCCGCTGGGGCGGCCCGGCACGCCCCAGGAGGCGGCCGGCGGCGTGTTCTTCCTCTGCTCGCCGTGGTCGAACTTCGTGCACGGGCAGGTGCTCAACGTCACGGGCGGCCAGTTCACCGGCATGACGACCTGACTTGCGCGGGCGGCCGCCACCTGGCAGGAATGAGAATGCGGCTTACTCGCACTCGCAAGCTCGTGCGAGCGCCTTAGCATGAGGGCATGAAGGTCGTCAAGCCAGCGGGCCAGGACCGCGACGTCCCCCGGGGCGTCGTCGGCGGCGCCGAGATCTCGCAGTCGACGACCGGGGCCACGAACATCTACATGGGCGTCTTCCGCGTGCCGGCGGGCGCCCAGTCGCGGCCCCACTACCACGAGGGCTGCGAGAGCGCCGTCTACATGCTGTCCGGCCGCCTGGAGGTCAGGTGGGGCGACCATCTCGAGGAGACGGTCACGATCGAGGCGGGGGACATGGTGTACGTCCCCCCGCGCGAGACCCACGTCCTCCTGAACCTCTCCGACGCCGAGCCGGCCGAGTACGTGGTGGCGCGCGACTCGCCGACCGAGGACTCGGTCGAGGTCCCCTGGGCCGGCTGAGCTGCGCCGCCGTCACGCGCGGTGCAGCTC
>JBOGYU010000256.1:0-6756 GCA_050696935.1 Solirubrobacteraceae bacterium
GGCGTCGACGGCCAGCGCCCGGTCCGCGCCGAGGGTGTCGACCACGACCAGCGCGGCGAGGAGGCTCGGCGCGAGCAGCGCGACGATCCCGCCGAGCCGCGGCGGCAGCTCCCGCCCGCCGAGCGTGATCGGGCCGGCTGCCTTGATCGCGATCGTCCCCGCCGCGATCAGCGCGATGGCGATCCATGCGGTGGTCATACGCGCCTCCGCCGCAGGCCGAGCAGCGCGGCCGCCGACGCGGCGAGCACCGGGACGCCGGGCGGCGCGAACGGGACGAGGCAGAGCGCGATCGCGGCGCCGAGCAGGGCGCTCGAGAGGGCGGAGCGGTCGCGCATCTCCTCGGCGAGCAGCGCCAGGTAGAAGGCGGGGAAGATGGCGTCGAGCCCGAGCGCCTCGGGGTCGCCGAGCGCCGAGCCGGCGAGCACGCCGACGATCGTGCCGCTCCACCAGGCGGCAGCCTGTGGGGTCGTGGCGCCCAGCATCAGCTCGCGGTCGAACGTTCCGTCGCCGCGGTTGGCGATTGCCCACGAGGCGTCGACCACCGCCTGCCCCTCCGCGGCGCGGCGCACCGGACCGCCCTTGAGCGCCGGCGCCGCCGCGAGGCCCATGGGCAGGAAGCGCACGTTGATCAGCAGCCCGGCCGACACGGCGGCCGCGAGGCCGCCGCCGGCCGCGAGCACGCTCACCGAGGCGAACTGCGCGGCGCCCGCGAACACGACGAACGACATCACGACCGCCGCGACCGCGCCCATGACCGGCTCCGCGAGCACCCCGAACGACATGCCGATGGCGAGCGTGGGGAGCGCGAACGGCAGCCCGGCGCGCACGCCGCGCATCAGGCCGGCCCGGCTGGGAACGTTCGTACGGTCGCCGCGGACGGAGTTCTCCACGGACGCAGGCCCGCCGCGGACGGAGTCGTCCACGGGCGTGGGCGCTCGGCGGGCGGAATCGCCCTGCGGGAGGTTCTCGGCCATGGATGCGTCCGTCATTGACACCATCAAAACAGATTTGCCCGTATGATTCAACCTAGCAAACAGCCTTTGCTAGTATCACTGGCCACGTGCTGAGCGAGCCCGGAGATCGAGCCCCCGCGCCGGAGCCCCTGCGCCTCGTCCAGCGGTTCGTGAACTCCCACGACCTCGAGGACGGGCCCGAGCTGCTCCCCGATGCGGTCGCGCTGGGCGCGTGGCTACGCGACGCCGGCGTGCTCGATCCCCGGGCGACGGTCACCGATGCCGACCACCGCCGCGCGATCGAGCTGCGCGAGGCGATCCGGGACCTGGTCGCCGCGCACGCCGGGCTGCCGCACGACCCGGGCGCGACCGCCATCGTCAACGAGGCGGCGCGGCGGGCGCGGCTCACGCCCCAATTCTCCGACCCCGTGACCGCGCGCCTCGAGCCCGCGGCGCCGGGCGTCGACGGCGCCCTCGGCCGCATGGTCGCCACCATCTACGCCGCCATCGCCGACGGCACGTGGCCGCGGCTGAAGGCGTGCGAGCGCGACGTCTGCCGGTGGGCGTTCTACGACCGCTCGAAGAACCGATCGAGCCACTGGTGCGCGACGACCGTCTGCGGGCAGCGCGAGAAGAACCGCCGCGCCTACCGCCGCCGGCGCGCGCGGGCCGGGTGAGGCGGCCTCAGCAGCAGCACGGCGCCGGCGACGGCGAGACGGGCACGCGACACGGTTCCTCCCTTTGGTCGGACGCGAGCATCAACCCGTCTCAGGCCCCGAAAGTCGCGGCGTGTCAGTCCAGTATGCGCGAGAGCCGGCGCTCGAGCGCGGCCGACATCGCCTCGCGGATCGGGCCCTGCTCGAACCGCTCCACGAGCTCCTGCATGAACCCTTCGATCACCAGTCGCGTCGCCACCGGCTCCCGCAGCCCGCGTGCGCGCAGGTAGAAGAGCTGCTCGCGGTCGATCTGCGCGATCGCCGCCGCGTGCGTGCAGCGGACGTCGTTGGCCAGGATCTCCAGGCCCGGGATCGCGTCCGCGTGCGCGCGCTTGGAGAGCAGCAGGTTGCGGCATTCCTGGAACGCGTCGGTCTGCTGGGCGCCCGGATCGACCTTGATCATCCCCCGCCACACGGCCTGCGAGCGGGCGGCCAGGATGCCGCGGAACGCGAGGTCCGACGTCGTGTTCGGCGCCCCGTGCTCCTGCGTGGTGTCGAAGTCCACGTGCTGGCGCCCGTGCGGCGCGTACGCGCCGGTGACCTTCCCGGAAGCGCCCTCGCCGGCCAGCAGCGTCTCCGTGCGCACGCGCCCGTTCGCGCCGCCGAAGCCCACCACGACCCAGTCCAGCGACCCGTCACGCGCCACCTCGGCGCGCTGTGCGCCGAAGATCCAGGACCGCTCGTTGAGATCCTGCCCGCACACGTAGCGCAGCCGCGCGTTCTGGCCCACGACCAGCTCGACCACGGTGTTGAGCAGCGTCTCGGACTCGGAATCCCCGGACAGGTACTGCTCCCAGACCTCCGCCTCGGCGCTCTCCTCGAGCACGATCAGCACCCGCCGCTGGAGTGCTGTGCGCGCCGCCGCGGTGACCGCCGTCAGCAGGATCGGCGCCTCCACGCGCACGCCGCGCGGCACCCACACGAACGCGCCGCCGTCCCAGGAGTCCTCGTTCCAGCGCGTGAACACGTCGTCCGACGCGACCACCCGGCCGAGGTGCGGCTCCACCAGCTCCGGGTGCCGCTCGCGGGCGACCGACAGCGGGAGCACGACCGGGCCGTCCTCGACGGCGACCCCCTCGGTCCACGCGCCGTCGACCTGGTCGAGCCCCAGGCCCTCGAATGAGAACAGGCCGTCCGGCACGGACGATGCGTCGCCGCCGTCGACCGGCGCGAACGCGCTCAGGTCGAGCCGGCTGAGGTCCGTGAACTCCCAGCCGGGGCGGCCCTTGAACGAGGGAAGCTCGAGCACCTCAGCCAACGGAGCCCTCCATCTGGAGCTCGATCAGCCGGTTCATCTCGACCGCGTACTCCATCGGCAGCTCCTTGACGATCGGCTCGATGAACCCGTTGACGATCAGCTTGCCGGCCTCGTCCTCGGGGATGCCGCGGGCCATCAGGTAGAAGAGCTGCTCCTCGCCGATCTTGGAGACCGACGCCTCGTGGCCCACGTCCACGTCGTTCTCGCCGATCCGGATCGTCGGGTAGGTGTCCGACCGCGACTTCTCATCGAGCAGCAGCGCGTCGCACACCACCTTCGAGCGCGAGCCGTGCGCGCCCTTGGCGACCTCGAGCATGCCGCGGTACGAGCCGCGCCCGCCGTCCTTGGAGATCGACTTGGCGAAGATGTTCGACGTCGTGTTGGGCGCGACGTGGAAGATCTTCGCGCCGGCGTCCTGGTGCTGCCCGGCGCCCGCGAAGGCGATCGAGAGCACCTCGCCGTGGGCGCGCTCGCCCATCAGGTAGACCGACGGGTACTTCATCGTGAGCTTGGAGCCGAGGTTGCAGTCGACCCACTCGACGGTCGCGTCCTCGTGCGCATACGCGCGCTTCGTCACGAGGTTGTAGACGTTCTGCGACCAGTTCTGCACGGTCGTGTAGCGGATCCGGGCGCCCGGCTTGGCGATCAGCTCCACCACCGCGGAGTGCAGCGAGTCGCTCGTCCACACCGGAGCCGTGCAGCCCTCGACGTAGTGCACGTACGAGCCCTCGTCGGCGATGATCAGCGTCCGCTCGAACTGGCCCATGTTCTCGGTGTTGATCCGGAAGTAGGCCTGCAGCGGCATCTCGACGTGCACGCCCGGCGGCACGTAGACGAACGAGCCGCCCGACCACACGGCGCTGTTCAGGGCTGCCAGCTTGTTGTCGTTGGCCGGGATGATCGTCGCGAAGTGCTCGCGGACGAGATCCTCGTGCTCGCGCAGGCCGGAGTCCATGTCCATGAACACGATGCCCTGCTTCTCGAGGTCCTCGCGGACCTGGTGGTAGACGACCTCGGACTCGTACTGCGCGCCGACGCCGGAGAGGAACTTGCGCTCGGCCTCGGGGATCCCCAGGCGGTCGAACGTCCTCTTGATGTCCTCCGGGACGTCATCCCACGTGCGCGAGGACGTCTCGGAGGCGCGCACGAAGTAGTGGATGTTGTCGTAGTCGACCTCGGCGAGCAGCGGCGAGCCCCAGGTCGGCTGGGGGCGCGAGAGGAAGTGCTCGAGCGCCTTCAGGCGGAACTCGCGCATCCAGGCGGGCTCGTTCTTGAACTCGGAGATCTGCTCGACGAGCTCGCGCGAAAGGCCCTTGGGGGCCTTGAACGCGTAGCCGCCCTCCGGGTCGTGGAACCCGAACTTCTCCTTGTAGTCCGCGTTGATGCCGACCAGCGCCTGCTGCTCGGCGATAACCTCAGGCGTGGCCATAGGTCACTCGACTTCCACTCGAATCACGCCGTCGTCCACGGACACCGGGAAGGTGTCGATCGGGACGTAGGCAGGCAGGTTCAGGGGCTTTCCGGTCCGCAGGTCGAACACCGAGCCGTGGCGCGGGCACTCGACCGCGCAGGTCTCCTCGTCGACGTCGCCCTCCATCAGGTCGCCGTCGTCGTGCGAGCAGCGATCCTCGACGGCGAGGATCTCGCCGCCGCAGTTGACGACGCCGATCTCGAGGTCCTCCCACGTGACGACGCGCTTGGCGCCGGGCGGGAGGTCGTCGATGGCGCAGATGTCCACAAAAGTCCGACTCACGGGGTCGGGTTTCAGGATAGCGGTCGGGGGTCCCTGGCAGGATGCCGGGATGCCGCGCGAACGCCTGTCCGCCGCCGAGGCGCGGCGCGTCGCCCTGGCCGCCCAGGGGTTCGGCGACGGGCGGGCGGAGCGGGCGGTCGACGGCTGGGCGCTGCGGCGGGTGCTCGACCGCGTCGGCCTGCTCCAGATCGACTCCGTGAACGTGCTCGTGCGCGCGCACTACCTGCCGCTGTTCAGCCGCGCGGGGCCGTATGACCCGGAGATGCTCGACCGCGCGGCCCACCGGGCGCCGCGGCGGCTGTTCGAGTACTGGGGCCACGAGGCCTCCCTGCTGCCGGTCGCGCTCCAGCCGCTGCTGCGCTGGCGGATGGAGCGCGCCGCAAACGAGGCGTGGGGCAGCGTGCGCCGGATCCACCGCGAGCGCCCGGACCTGATCGCCCGCGTGCTGGAGGAGGTGCGCGAGCGCGGGCCGATCGCAGCCGGCGCGGTCGCGGAGGAGCGCCCGCGGCAGGCCGGGCCGTGGTGGGACTGGTCGGACGTGCGGCGCGCCTTCGCCTGGTTGTTCTGGAGCGGCCAGGTGACCTCGGCGCGCCGGCTCGGGTTCGAGCGCGTCTACGACCTGCCCGAGCGCGTGCTGCCGCCGGAGGTGATCGCGACCCCGACGCCCCCGGTCGAGGACGCCCAGCGCGAGTTCGTGCGGATCGCGGCCCGCGCCTGCGGCGTGGCCGCCGAGCGCGACCTGCGCGACTACTTCCGCCTCCCCGCCGCCGCCGCGCGCGCCCGTGTGGCCGAGCTCGTGGAGGCCGGAGAGCTGCTCCCCGTCGAGGTCGAGGGCTGGCGCACGCCGGGCTACCTGGACCCGGCCGCGCGGGTCCCGCGCCGGCTGGACGCCCGGGCGCTGGTCGGCCCGTTCGACTCGCTGGTGTGGGAGCGCGCCCGGGTGGAGCGGCTGTTCGGGTTCCGCTACCGGATCGAGATCTACGTGCCGGCGCCCAAGCGCGTGCACGGCTACTACGTGCTGCCGTTCCTGCTCGGCGACCGGCTCGTCGCGCGCGTGGACCTCAAGGGGGACCGAGCGTCCGGCGCCCTGCTGGTCCAGAACGCCCACGCCGAGCCCGACGCGCCGCCGGAGACGGGCGCGGAGCTGCGCGCCGAGCTGGCGGCGATGGCGGCGTGGCTGGGCCTCGAGCGCGTCGCCTATGCGCCGCGTGTGGCGGTGAAGCAGAGCTGGATGCAGGCGAAGTAGAACTCGCCCCGCTCCCCGAGGGCGCGCAGCTCATCGCCCCACGCGGCTGCCTCGCTCCCCCCGACGTACTGCTCGATCAGCGGCACCACGGACCCGCCGTAGGCGTCCGGGACGTGCTCGGCGGTCGCGAACGCGTGGCCCTCGACGCGCACGTCCTCGAAGCCGGCGGCGCGCAGGAGCGGCGCCAGCGTCCGCGGCAGCGACGGGTGTGCGAGGTGTGCGTCCCACGCCTCGAGCACCCGCTGCGAGCGCTCGGGGTCGGTCGAGTGGATCGACAGGGTCGCCCAGTCGACGTCCCAGACGACCAGGCGGCCGCCGGGCCGCAGCGCCCGGCGCAGCTCGCCGAGCGCGGCCGGGACGTCCTGGACGTATTCGAGCACCTGCACGCAGATTGCGCCGTCGGCGCTCGCGTCCGCCACCGGGAGCGCGGTCGCGTCGCCCTGGTGGAAGGAGACGTTGCCGAGCGCCTCGCACCGGCGCGCGGCGACGGCGAGCATCTGCGCGCTCGCGTCGACGCCGGTGACCGACCCCTCCGGCCCGACCTGCTCGAGCAGCTCGGCGGCGTAGAAGCCGGGGCCGCAGCCGACGTCCAGGATGCGCTCCCCGGGCCGGGCGGCGAGCGCGTCGCGGACGAGCTGCCGCCGGCGCAGCACGTCGCGGGTGCGATACATGACCTCGAGCTGCCGGCCGAGGTCCTCGTCGAACGCGAGCTGGCTCATGGGGGCAGTGTCCCGCACGCGGCGACGGCGTTGCAGTCGAGCGCGTAGGCCGTTCCCGCGCGGCCGCGCGAGCGCGCGAAGACGATCCCGGCCAACTCCCCGGCGGGCGTG
>JBOGYU010000257.1:0-6740 GCA_050696935.1 Solirubrobacteraceae bacterium
CCCCGGGCCCGCCCACCGGCGACGAAACCCGTGCCCCGGGCCCGCCCACCGGCGACGAAACCCGTGCCCCGGGCCCGCCCACCGGCGACGAAACCCGTGCCCCGGGCGCGCCCACCGGCGACGAAACCCGTGCCGGCCCCGCCCACCGGCGACGAAACCCGTGCCCCGGGCGCGCCCACCGGCGACGAAACCCGTGCCCCGGGCGCGCCCGCCGGCGACGAAGCAGTGCCCGAAGCGCGCCGGCCGGCGAGGAAGTCGGTGCCACGCCGCGCCGGCCGGCGACGAAGCCGGTGCCCTCAGCGCGCCAGCCGGCCGAACCGCTCGCGCAGCCGGTGGTAGAAGCTCGCCCCCGGAAGCTGGGCGAGGGTGCCGTGGGAGCGGGCGAAGTCGACGTGGAGGTCCTCCCCCGGCGGGAGCTCGCACGAGGGCCGGCCGTCGACGTGGACCTCCACCGGCTCCTCCCGCGAGGCGTTGTTGATCGTCAGCAGGTCCCCCGGCGCGACCACCAGCGCGCGGGCGGTGAGCGAGTGCGGGGCGATGAACGAGACCACGTAGCCCTCCACCCCCCACGCCAGCACCGGCCCGCCGTTGGCGAGGTTGTAGCCCGTGGAGCCCTGCGGGGTGGAGACCACCAGGCCGTCGCAGCGCACCCGCCCGATCTCCTCCCCCGCCAGCGCGTACGCGAGGTCGGCCACCCGCAGCCCGTGCTTGCGGTGCACCGAGATGTCGTTCATCGCCATCCAGCTGCCGTCCGGCCGGCCGACCGAGATGGTTGGCAGCTCGAGCGTCTCGAAGTCGCCTGCGAACGCGCGGGCGAAGTCGCGGCCCAAGCCGTCCGGGTCGACCGTCGCGAGGAACCCGACCTCGCCGAAGTTGACCGCGAACACCGGCACGCCGGTCCCCGCGTAGTGGCGCAGGGCGGTCAGGATCGTGCCGTCGCCGCCCATGACGACGCACAGGTCGGCCGGGCCGTCCAGCGGCGAGTCGAGCTCGATCCCCTCGCCCGGCCGGAGCCCGTGCTTGCGCGTCTCGTCCTCGCTGAAGCGCAGCGTGACGCCCGCCCGCCGCGCCGCGGCGATCAGCTCGCGCAGCGCCGGCGTCGTGTCCGCGACCCGGCGGTGGGTGACGACCGTCGCGGCCTTCATGCGTCGACCTCCGCCAGGGCCCCTTCGACGGAGGCGAGCGCGCCCGTCCGCCCACCCTCCGCGATCCACGCGAACGTCTCCCGGTTCCCCGCGGGGCCCGGCAGCCCCGAGGGGGCGAAGCCGAGCACGGCCGCCCCGAGCGACCGGGCGGACGCGGCCACGCTCGCGATCGCCTCCCGCCGCAGAGCCGGTTCGTGCACCACGCCGCCCTTTCCCACGGCCCCGCGGCCGACCTCGAACTGCGGCTTGACCATCGCCAGGCAGTCGAACCGCTCGGCCGCGCACGCGAGCACCGCCGGCAGCACCTTGCGCAGGGAGATGAACGAGACGTCCACGACGACGACGTCCGGCGCATACGGCAGTGCGTCACGCGACAGAGAGCGCGCGTTCACGCGTTCCACCACGGTCACGCGCGAATCGCCGCGCAGCCGCCAGTCGAGCTCCCCGTAGGCGACGTCGACGGCGACCACATGAGCTGCGCCGCGCTGGAGCAGGCAGTCGGTGAAGCCTCCCGTGGACGCGCCGACGTCCAGGCAGCGCCGCCCCGCCGGGTCGACCCCGAGCGCATCGAGCGCGTTGGCCAGCTTCACGCCGCCGCGCGAGACGTAGGGCGGCGGCCCGTCGACCTCGACCACGACGTCGTCGGCCACGAGCTGGCCGGGCTTGGACGCGCGAGCCCGGCCCGGCCCCACGTGAACCTGGCCGGCGAGCACGGCCGCCGCCGCGCGCGTGCGGGACGCGAACAGGCCGCGCTCCGCCAGCAGGCTGTCGAGGCGGACGCGGGGCACGGCGGAGAACGGTAACGAAGGTGGGCCGCGGGGCGGTCCGGATGCCTCAGCGGCCCTCCATATCAGCGCAGCGTCCTCGGCAGCCCGACGTGCGCGAAGACGGCGGTGTCGGGGAAGCCCGTGATGGCGGACACGCGGTCGCCCCTGAGGGTCAGGACCATGAGGCCGTACGCGTGCTCGCCCAGGTAGCACCCGGAGGCCGGCTGGCCGTTCGCACGCGTGGGCACGAGCCGGAACCGGTCGGGCTCCCCGCCGGCGGGGACGGTCGAGAGGAACCGCGCGATGGCGGCCGGCCCCTCGTACTCGAGCGGCGCCTGTCCACGAACTTCCGGCGCACGCGGAAGCTCGTGACCGCCCGGCCCGCCTCGCGGGCCATCGCCCGGTAGCCCTCGGCGCTGTCGAAGCTCGCGACCGGTCCGTGGAACTCGAACCCGTCCGCGAGCGGCACCTCGCTGAAGTCCCCGCCCCGGTTCGCCCAGGCGTCGTAGTAGCGGTCGACGATCTGCTCGGCGGTCATGGAGATCCTCCTCGATTCGGTTGCCGAGGAAGAGACACCGCGCGCGCGAGAAACTCGTCGCGCCTACAAGCTGGCGGTGTAGTGCCCCTCGAGCACGGCGGACTCGATCCGCTCGGCGATCCGGTCCGCCGTGAACCCGACCTCCTCGTGCAGGAGCTTGGGCGCCCCGTGCGTGACGTAGCGGTCGGGCAGGCCGACGCGCAGCATCCGCGGCGCCGCGCCTCCCTCCGACAGCGACTCCCACACGGCCGATCCGAAGCCGCCGAGCAGCACGCCCTCCTCCACCGTGACCAGCAGGTCGTGCTCGGCCGCGAGCTGGGCCAGCAGGCCCGCGTCCAGCGGCTTGGCGAAGCGCGCGTCGGCGACCGTGACGTCCAGCCCGTGGCCGGCGAGCAGGTCCGCCGCGCCGAGCGCCTTCCCCACGCCGGTGCCGTAGCCGACGATCGCCACCCGCTCGCCCTCGCGCAGGATCTCCCCCGTGCCGATCTCGAGCGCGCGCGGGTCGGACGGCAGCTCCACCCCCACGGCCTCCCCGCGCGGGTAGCGGATCGCCGCCGGGCCGTCGTGCTCCAGCGCGGTGCGCAGCATGTGGACGAGCATCGCCTCGTCGCGCGGCGCCATCAGCGTCATGTTCGGCAGCGGGCGCAGGTACGCGATGTCGAAGGCGCCGTGGTGCGTCGGCCCGTCGTCGCCGACCAGCCCGGCGCGGTCCAGGCAGAACGTGACCGGCAGCCGCTGCAGGCAGACGTCGTGCACGAGCTGGTCGAACGCCCGCTGCAGGAAGGTGGAGTAGATGGCGGCCACCGGCCGCATCCCTTGGAGCGAGAGCCCGGCGGCGAACAGCACCGCCTGCTGCTCGGCGATCCCGACGTCGAAGTAGCGGTCGGGCATCGCCTTCTGGAGGATCGAGAGCCCCGTGCCGGAGTTCATGGCGGCGGTGATCCCCACCACGCGCTCGTCGCGCTCGCACTCGCGCACCATCGCCTCGCCGAACACCTGCGTGTACTGGGGCGGCGCGGGCTTGGAAGCCTTCTTGGGCGCCGGCCGCCCGCCCGCGATCGAGTTCGGCTTGGCGGCGTGCCACTTCTCCATGCCCTCCAGGCCGCCCTCCTCGGCGGGGGCGAAGCCCTTGCCCTTGACGGTGGCGACGTGGATGACCACGGGCCGCTCGGCCTCGAACGCGGAGCGCAGCGCGCGGCGCACGGCGCGCACGTCGTGGCCGTCGATCACGCCCATGTACGCCCAGTCGAGCTCCTCCCACCACAGGCCCGGCTGCCACAGCGCCTTGACCGACTCCTTGACCTGCGGGCCGAGGCGCTCGAACGCCGCGCCGATGCCGCCCGGCAGCCGCGTGAGCTTCTCCTCCACCCCCTCGCGCGCCTTCCACAGCCCGGGCTCCAGGCGGATGCGGTTGAAGTAGCGCGAGAGCGCGCCCACGTTGGGGGAGATCGACATCCCGTTGTCGTTGAGGATCACCACCAGCGGGGTGCCGAGCCCGCCGGCCTGGTGCACGGCCTCGAACGCCACGCCGCCGGTCATCGCCCCGTCGCCCACCACGGCGACGACGCGGCCGTCCTCCCCGGCGCCGTGGCGCATCGCCTCCTTCAGCCCGACCGCGTAGCCGATCGCCGTGGAGGCGTGGCCGGCGCCCATGACGTCGTGGTCGGACTCGTGGATCGCGCAGAACGGGGCCAGGCCGCCATACTTGCGGATCGTCTGGAGCTGGTCGCGCCGGCCCGTCAGCACCTTGTGCGGATACGCCTGGTGGCCGACGTCCCACAGCACCTTGTCGCGCGGGGAGTCCAGCAGCGAGTGCACGGCCACGGCGATCTCGCAGGTGCCGAGGTTGGCGCCGAAGTGCCCGCCGATCTCGCCGACCGTGTCGATCAGCAGCTCCCGGACCTCCTGCGCGACCCGCTGGAGCTCGTCCTCGGAGAGGCCGTGCAGGTCCTGCGGGCGGTCGATGCGGTCGAGGATCCGGGTCATGAGGAGCGGGTGTAGATGAAGTCGGTGATCTGCTGCAGGTCCGCCCCGCGGTCCCCGGCGGCCCGGTCCAGGGCCTCGCGGGCCGTGCGGTGGGATTCGGCGGCCATCCGGCGCGCCCCGTCGATGCCATATTCACTCACGTACGTGCGCTTCCCGTGGCGCTCGTCGCTCCCGCGCGGCTTGCCCAGCGCCTCGTCCGTGCCCGTCACGTCGAGGATGTCGTCGACGATCTGGAACAGGACCCCAAGCTCGGCCGCGAAGGCACGGAAGTCAGGGAGTGTAGAGGGGCGCACCTCGCCGGCCTCCAGCAGGAGCACGCACTGGATCGAGGCGCCGATGAGGCGGCCGGTCTTGAGCGCGTGGAGCCGGCGCAGGTCCACGGCGCCGACTTCTCTCACATCCACGTACTGGCCGCCCACCATGCCGTTGACGCCGGTGGCCGTCGCGAGCTCGCCCAGCGCCGCGAGCACGCTGGCGGGATCGCCCCGTTGCGCGAGCAGCACGTGCCGGAACGCCTCCGCGTACAGGCCGTCGCCGGCCAGGATGGCGACGTCCTCGCCGTACATGACGTGGCAGGTGGGCCGGCCGCGGCGCAGCTCGTCGTCGTCCATCGCCGGCAGGTCGTCGTGGATCAGGGAGTACGTGTGGATGAGCTCGAGCGCGGCGGCGAGCGGGAGCACGTCCGCGGGCTCGCGACCCAGCGCGCTGGCGGTGGCCAGCGCGAGCACCGGCCGGATGCGCTTGCCGCCGGCCAGCAGCGAGTAGCGCATCGCCTCCTCGAGGCCCTGGGTGCCGGCCTCCTCGGCGAAGCGCAGCCCGGCGAGGTACTCCTCCACCTGCGCGCTCAGGTGATCAGGGTACCCGCCCACCCAGCTCACTGCTCGAGGGCGAGCTGCCCGGGCGGCCCGGCGTCGGCTGCGCGCACCTCGCGGTCGAGCGCGGCGCCGGCCTCCGCGGCCAGGCGCGCGCAGTCGTCCACGAGCGCGGCGGCCCGCTCGGGCGCGAGCTCGCCGGAGCGCAGCTGGGCGGCCGCGATCTCCAGCCGCTCCACGATCTGGTCGAGCTCAGGCGGCATGGGCGCCGCCATTGTGGCGCACCCCGCGCAGGATCGCTCCGAGGATGCCGTTCACGAACCCGGGCGCGTCGGCGCCGCAGAACGCCTTGGCGGTCTCGACGGCCTCGTCGATGGCGCCCTCGGCCGGGATCGGCCGCTCTCCCTCGACGAGGTCGGGGTGCAGCATCTCCAGCAGCGCCGTGCGCAGGAGGGCGCGCTCGAGCGGGGCGATCCGGTCGAGCGCCCAGCCGCGGGCGTGGCGCTCGATCTGGGCGTCCAGCTCCAGCGCGTTGTCGGCCGTCGCGTGCGCGAGCGCGCGTGTGAAAGAGCCGGCGTCGCGCTCGAAGACGTCGTCGAGCGGCCGGCCGGTCAGGTCGTGCTGGTAGAGGGCGAAGACCGCAGCGCGGCGCTGCTCGTAACGGCGCATCGCCGGCTGAGGGTAGCGGGGCGGTACACCGTCCACGCGAGGTGGGCGGCGAGCGGCAGCACCCACGCGAAGTAGACGAGGAACGGGCCGTAGCCGGTGCGGGCGTCGTAGCTCACGAACGACAGCCACGCCGCCAGCGTGGCGGCGAGCGTGAGGACCGGCACCTCGCGGCCGCTGCGGACCTCCCAGGCGAGCAGCGCCAGCACGAGCGGCAGGTGGTAGTAGACGAGATTCCAGGGGTCCAGCGCGCAGCGCTCGAGGAACAGCAGCGCGAGCAGGGCGAGGGCCTCGTCGCGGTTGCGGCCTTGGTCTCTCCGCCACCAGAGGGCGGCGAGCGGGAGGGCGAGCGCCACGATCAGCGGATGCGGGATCGCCGGCAGCCACGCGGGCGCGGTCAGCTCCCCATGGCCGGCGGCCGTGAAGTCCGCGGGGGCGGGGACGCCGAAGGGCCACCAGACCTGGTGGGGATGGAAGAGCGCGCCGGAGGTCACGAGCGGGGCGTGGCTGCCGGGCGCGGCGAGCATCAGCGGGATCAGGACGGCGGCCGCGCCGGCGGCGGCGATCACGGCGATCTTGAGTGCGCCGCGGGGGGCGGCGAGCATGGCGGGCAGGACGGCGAGCACGGCCCACTGCTTCGTGGCTATCGCGGCGGCGAGCAGGACGCCGGCGAGGACCGGCCTCTCGTCACGGGCGGCGAGCACGGCCAGCACGGAGGCCGACGCGGCGAGGACGTCCTCCGGATGGCCGTAGACCAGGGCCTGGTACGCGAGCGGGCTGCCGGCGCCGAGCGCGACGACGAGGCCCCAGGCGAGCGGCGGCGCGC
>JBOGYU010000258.1:0-6738 GCA_050696935.1 Solirubrobacteraceae bacterium
GGCGCCGCTCCCTGCGGCGCGGCGCCGGGCGGAGCATGCTCCGACGATGCCATTCGATCCCCACCACACCGGCATGCTCGCCCTCGGCGGCGACGACGTTGCGCGGCTGCTGGCCGTCAAGCCGCTGCTCGGGGCTCTCGAGGCCGCCTTCGTCGCCTTCAGCGCGGGCACATGCGACGTCCCCCCGCGGATCGGCGCCCGCGCGGCGCGCGGGATGCTGGGCGCGATGCCCGGCCACCTCCCCGGCGTCGGCCTGGCGCTGAAGGCGATCACCGTGTTCCCGGGCAACCACGCCGCCGGCCTGCCCGCCCACCAGGGACTGATCGTCCTCTTCGACGAGCACGACGGCCGGCCACTGGCGATCATGGATGCCGCGCATGTGACCGCGATGCGGACCGCGGGGGCGTCGGCCGTCTCGGCGCGGCGCCTCGCGCGCGACGATGCGAGCGCGCTCGCCATCCTCGGCGCCGGAACCCAGGCACGCGCACACCTCGCGGTACTGCCGGCCGTGCGCGACTTTCGCGACGTCCGGATCGCCTCGCGCACACCCGAGCATGCGCACGCGCTCGCCCGCGGCAACCCGAGGGCACGCGCCGTGGGCTCCTTCACCGACGCGATCCGCGACGCCGACGTCGTCTGCTGCTGCACCGACGCCGCCGAACCTGTGCTCCGCCACGACGAGCTCGCCCCCGGCGCGCACGTGATCTCCGTCGGCACGGGAGCGGAGCTCGACCGCGAGACCGTACGGCGCGGCCGGGTCTTCGTCGAGTGGCGAGGCGCCGCCACCGAGCCCCACCCGGCCGGAGCTCGAGAGCTCCAGGTCCTGCACCCCCGCGCGGTGACCGAGCTCGGCGAGGTGCTCGCCGGCACCCGCCCCGGCCGCCGCTCACGGGCCGAGATCACCGTCTACAAATCCACCGGCCACGCGATCGAGGACATCGCGACCGCGCGACTCGTCTACGACCGCGCACTCGCCGAAGGCCGCGGCAGCGAGCTGCGCATCTAATCGCCCGGCCGAGCAAGAGCCGCACGGTCGATCGATCGCCCACCGGAGCTATGTCGGCGCGCCCTCAACCGCGTTCGCGCCCGGCCTGAGCGGGACGAACGGGCGCAGCCGGATCGGCAGCGGCGGCACGTTCACGGGTCCGCGGAGCACCCGGAGTCGCGGTCGGCCGGGAAGCGGAAGATGCGAAGCACGCGGTCGAGCTCGCGCCGTGGCCCGTCGAGGGTCGCGGCGCCGCTGCTGAGAGCGTGCGCTGGAGTGAGCTGCCCGCTGAGGAGTGCGAGGAATGTCCCGGCGTCAGACTCGAGGAGAGCCTAGGAGTCACTGTGAGGCGGCACGCCCCGGCCCGGACCCTCAGGTGTTCATGAAGGCAGGGCGGAAGGCCAGCTCGGCCTGCGCGCCCGCGGCGGTCTCGGGCAGCCGGACCCATCCGCCGCCCACGGGCTGGAGTCGCTGGATGAGCGTGGTGCGTGCCGCGTCTGTGCGAGCGAGGGAGACGAGCCCGTCGATGTCGGTCTGATCCCATGCCGCGACGTATGCGCGCAGCAGCGCCTGGTGCAGATCGTCGAGGCGCGGTCGCTCCGGGTCGCCTCGGGGCGCGACGGCGGCGCGGGCGCGCTGCACGGCGCTGTTGACGGCGGGCATCGTGGCGTTCAGCAGCTTCGCGATCTCGAGGCCCGACCAGCCCAGGCCGTCGCGCAGGATGATGGCCGCGCGCTGGCGCGCCGGAAGCCCGGAGACGACGCTCAGGAACACGAGCTCGACGTCCTCGTGAGCTTCGAGGCTCGCGTCCGGCCCGGGAACGACCGGTCCCGGCGTCGCCTCAGCTTCGTCGGCCACGTCGTCGCGACGCCTGGCCTTGAGCAGGTTCAGGCTGGTGTTGGTCGCGATCGTGTACAGCCATGCCCGCATCGGGCCCGACGCGCTGTAGCTGTC
This sequence comes from Solirubrobacteraceae bacterium, assembly GCA_050696935.1. Classification (GTDB taxonomy): domain Bacteria; phylum Actinomycetota; class Thermoleophilia; order Solirubrobacterales; family Solirubrobacteraceae; genus DASSUW01. The sequence continues at coordinate 1,940 of JBOGYU010000258.1, forward strand.
GAGCTTGCGCCACGCCTTGATCAGCGTCTCCTGCACCGCGTCCTCGGCGTCATGAGGATTCCCGAGGATCCTCGCGCAATGACCTCGCAGCTCCAGGATCCACGGCTCGGTGAGCATCCTGAACGCCTCGTGATCTCCGCCCATCGCGGCTTGGATCAGGCGCTGCTGGATGTAGCGGCCGTCGCTCACGAAGCGAGTCTGGTCGAAGGCTAGCCCACGGGCGGCGCCTCGACGGCGGGCGCCTGCCAGAGCGCGACCTGAGCGCCTGTCGGGTCGCTGATGGTCGTGAAGAACCCAGCCGGCCCCGCGGTCTTGGGCTGCACAACCGACGCGCCGAGTTCCAGCGCTCGGCGGGTGGCCTCTTCGAGGTCCTCGACCTGGATGTAGGGCAGCCAGCGCGCCGTCGACGCCTCCGGGTCCTCGGCGACGACGCCCCATGGCTCGTCGCCTGACGCAATGGCGCCGTCATCGCCGATCTGCCAGCTGAGCAGGCTGCTGTAGAAGCGCTGCGCTGCGTCCTTCGCGGGCGTGCGCAGGTCAAACCACACGAACGGGTTGGCCACCGGCTCTCCTTCGTAGCGAGGTCTCTCACAACTAGACAACGGCAGGGTGACGAAATCATCGGCGCCGCTCGGGCGGGTCCGGTGATGACCGATGAAGTCGCCCGTCGAGCGCTGTCTTGTCTAGGACAGCAGTCAACGACGGAGGCAGCAATGGAACCGCTCGACGTCGCCGCTCTGTACTACGACGCCTGGAAGAACAAGAACGGCGACATGACCGAAGTCCCGCTGGCCGAGGACTTCTCCTACATCGGGCCGGTCGCAAGCTTCGAGGATGCCGCCGGCTTCCGCGCGATGGCGGCGAGTGCGGGCCCGCTCGTGACCGGTTTCGCGATCCGCCACCAGGCCGTGTTGGACGACGTCGTGCTGACGGTGGTCGACATGGACATGTCGCTGCCGATCCCGACCGTGACGTCGGCCGAGATCCTCGAGATTCGCGACGGCCAGATCGTGCGCGGCGAGAACGTCTACGACGCCGAGCCGATGCGCCGGGCGATGGCTCAGGGCCCGGCGGAGGCCTGAGCCGTGCCGTCAGCGGACCAACAGCCTGCCGTCTTGGTCCAGGCGCTCACCAAGCGCTACGGAGCCGTGCAGGCGCTCGACGGCATCGATCTGGAGATCGCGCGCGGCGAAGTGTTCGGGCTCCTGGGCCGCAACGGCTCGGGCAAGACCACGACCGTGCGCATCCTCACGACGCTCACGTCGCCCACGTCCGGCCACGCCGAAGTCTTCGGCATCTCCGTGGTCGACCACGCGGCGGCGATCCGCCGCCGCATCGGCGCCACGATGCAGGAGGCCGCTCTCGATGCCGGCATGACCGGCCGCGAGCATCTGCTGCTGGCGGCGGGCCTTTGGGGCATGTCGCGGCGGGATGCGCGGTCGCAGGCCGACGCGTTGCTCGAGCGCTTCGGGCTCACGGAAGCGGCGGACCGGCAGATCGGGACGTACTCCGGCGGTATGCAACGCCGGCTCGATATCGCCACCGCGCTGCTCAGCGGCCCGTCGGCGTTGTTCCTGGACGAGCCGACCGCAGGGCTCGACCCGCAGAGCCGCCGAGCGCTGTGGGAGGAGATCCGGACCCTGAGCCAAGAGGGCACCACCATCTTCCTCACGACGCAGTACCTCGAGGAGGCCGAGGCGCTGACCCGCCGCGTCGCCGTGATCGACGCGGGGAAGATCATCACCGAGGGGTCCGTGGCCGAGCTCAAGGCCCGTTACGGCCGGACCCGGCTCGACCTGAGGCCCGCCCGCGCCGACGAGCTCGGGCACGTCCTGGCGTCGCTCGAACGCGCCGGGGCGCTCGAGCGCGCCGGCGTAGTCCATGTCGACCTGGAATCCGCGCGTGCCGCTCGTGAGATCACGGACATCGTCGCGGCCTTGCGCGATCAGCAGATCGAGCTCGCCTCGATCGCAGTTCGCGAGTCCAGCCTCGAGGACGTCTTCGTCCACCTGACCGGCTCGGCTATCGAGCGGGACGCCGCATGACGATCCCGAAAGGGCTCACCGACGCGGCGCTGCTGTTCCACCGCAGTCTCGGGGAGGGACGTCGCGATCCGGGGCCGGCATACGTGCTGCCGGCGATGCCACCGCTTCTGATGGTGGTCGTCTTCACGGCGCTGTTCGAGCGGATCGCCGAGACGCCAGGCTTCGGCGCGGGCGACTACACCGACTACCTGCTGCCTGGCGCCGTCGTGCTCACGGCGCTCCTCGGCGCCGGGTTCACCGCCACCTATCTCGTCCAGGATGCAGTCGGCGGCTACCTCGACCGGCTCCGCCTGCTCCCGACCTCCCGAGGCGCCATGCTGGGCGGGCGGCAGGCCTTCGAAGCGGTGCGCGTCCTGCCGGCCGCGATCGTCGTGACCGCGGTCTGCGTCGCCCTCGGCGCTCGGATCGACGGCGGCGTCGCCGGCGTCGCCGCGTGCCTGCTGCTCGTCGCACTGCTCTCCGCGGCGTTCTCCGGGCTGTTTCACGTCGCCGGCCTCGTCTCGCGCGATCCCCAGACCGCGCTCGCGTTGCAGCCAATCGGCGTCCTCGTCGGCCTGGTCAGCACCGCGCTCGTCCCCGCCTCTGTGGCGGCGTCCGGTCTCTCCGACGTCGCGCGCCTCAACCCTGCGAGTGTCGTCGTCGACGGCGCTCGAGCCTCCCTCGCCGGCGACGTGCTGTCGAGCCACGTCGCGTTCGCCCTGGCGATCTGCACCGCCGGGATCGTGCTCACGCAGCTCGCCGTCGCCCGCCAGCTCGCTCGAGCGTGATCATGCGCAAGCTCCTGACTGACAGCCGACTGGTGTTCGGGCGCAGCCTCCGGGATGCGCGCCGTCAGGCTCCCGTCGTGTTCGTCGCACCGACGCTGCTCGCCGCGGCGATCGTGCTGCTGTTCGACGGCATCTACGGCACCATCGCCCAGACCGAGGAGTACCCCGGTGATTTCATCGATTGGGTCGCGCCCGCCGCCGTGCTCCTCTCTGTCTTCCTCGGCGCGGGGTTGACGGCGGCGTCGCTGATCTCCGATCTGCGGTCCGGCTATCTGGACCGACTGCGGCTGCTCTCGATCGCCCCGGCCGCGATGATCGTCGGGCGAGCGGCATTCGACGCGATTCGCGCTCTGCCCCCGGCAGCCGCCGTGTTCGGTGTCTCACTGCTGCTCGGCGCAACCCACCACAACGGGGCCATCGGGCTCTTGGGCATCCTTGCGCTCTGCTGCGCGCTGGCCGTGGCCTGGAACGGCATCTTCTACGCCGCCGCGCTAGTCACGGTCAACCCCGCGGTCATCCAGGGACTGCAGCCGGTGACCTTCATGCCGGCGGTCATGTTCTCGACGTTCTGGGTGCCCACCGCCCTGATGCCGGCCTGGTATCGCTGGATCTCCGACCACAACCCCGCGACCCCGATCATCGACACAGGTCGCTCGATCATGCTCGGAGCGACCGACTGGGATCGGATGGCCACCTCCGCAGTCGTGCTCCTGTGCCTCGCGACGCTGACCTACGCGGTCGCTGGCCAGCGACTCGCGTGGCTGCTGCGCAAAGCGTAGATTCCATCTTCGTCGACGACCTGGACGCGCGCGTCGCGGACATCGCCTCGCGCGCGGATCGAACCGGACGAACGCATCACATATCCAGGCAAGGCGCGCAAGGCGATCTGCCGACGGCAACGAGATTCGGAGGCGCGATCGACTCAGTGGGATCCTGACCCAGCGCGAGCGGGCCGTATCCCTCCCCCTGCCGAGGCGCATTATCCGCACGCGTCCGCGGCAACTGCTCTGCGCGAGGACCGATCACGGAGCGTTCCGCGGAGCGCGCTTTGAAACGAGACTGTGTCGTGGTGTCGCTTCGCGCGAACTGCCAGGGACGTTCGGCATGTTCGCGCTCGGCGTGACCGAGGACGAGGCGTCCGCGGCGATCGCGACGACGTACCACGAGTCGGTAGAGCGAGCCGTCCTCCCCTACCGCAGCGGCGACTACCCGAACTTCGTCGAGAAGCCGGCCGACGCGAGCGCGTTCTTCGACGCGGACACTTGGGCGCGCCTGCGCCTGGTGAAGGCGCTCTCCGACCCGAGCGACCTGTTCAAGGGCAACCACCACATTCCGCCCGCCGACCTGAGCTGAAGGCAGCTCTGACGATGATCCACGTCTCTGCCGCTCTGCGCGAAAAGAAATGGCGCGCCACGCATGCCAGGGTCGTCCACGCTCCGGACTCGGGCCGGCGGCGGCGCTTGGATTGGCTCGCCCGCCGATGGCCGCGACCCGGGCAGCAGCACTGAGGAGAACGTGACTCGGTGCCGCGCCTCGGCCGCGCTGCCGGCGACTCAAGCGCAGCCCGCCCCGCGGGCGGCCGGGGTGCGTTATGACCGCGGGAACCGATGCTGCCGACGCGCGGCTTCTGCGAGCCGGTCGGCCTCGCGACGGCGGCGGTCGCTGTAGATCCGCAACTCCTGCTCGGCGTCCGCGCGCAGCCGCTCGGCCAGCTGCGTCGCCTCGGCGTGCGCGTCTGCCAAGAGTTGCTCGCGCTCGTGGCGGGCGGCCGTCAGCTCGCGCTCGGCCGCCTCGCGCGCCTGGGCGAGGATCGTCTCGGCCTCAGCGCTTGCTTCGCGCAGCGTCGTCGCCGCCCGCTCCTCGGCCACTCGGATGACTTCGCCTGCGGCCGCCTCGGCGCGCGCCCGGTCGAGAATCTCCGCACGTTGGCGCTCCGCGTCCGCGCAAATCGTCGCCGCCTCGGCGCGCGCGTCGGCGAGCGTCCGAT
>JBOGYU010000259.1:0-6737 GCA_050696935.1 Solirubrobacteraceae bacterium
CGTCGTGTCCGCTCGGGAGTCGTCGGCGCCGGTCGTCGTGCCCGCTCGGGAGTCGTCGGCGCCGGTCCTCGTGCCCGCTCGGGAGTCGTCGGCGCCGGTCCTCGTGCCCGCTCGGGAGTCGTCGGCGCCGGTCGTCGTGCCCGTCAATTCCGGCGCAGGGGGCGGACCTCGGCAGGGCGGCGCGCCTCGTCGGCCGGCGCCTCCTCGAGCCCGAACAGCTCGCGCAGGAGCTGGAGGCGGGCGTGGCGGCGGTCGGCCCCCATCCCCTTGACCCGCAGCGTGGGCTCGTGGAGCAGCCGCTTGGCGACCGCGCGGGCGAGCGCCTCGACGCGGGCGCGGTCGCGCTCGGTCAGCGCCTCCCAGCGGCCGTCGTTCTCGGCGAGCAGCGCCTCCACGACGGCGTCGCCGCGCTCGCGCAGCGCCGTCAGCGTCGGCAGCACCTCCAGCGAGCCGAGCCAGCCCGCGAACGCCTGGATCTCCTCCTCCACGATCCCCTCGGCGCGGCGGGCCTCGGCGCGGCGCACGGAGATGTGGCGGGCGACCTGCGCCTGGAGGCCGTCCACGTCGAGCACCGTGACCTCCGGCAGCTCGCCGCACGCCGGGTCGATGTCGCGAGGCACCGCGAGGTCGATCAGCAGCAGCGGCCGGCCGCGGCGCTCGGCGGTGACGAGCGCCAGCTCCTCGGCGCCGAGGAGCGTGTGCGGAGAGGAGGTCGAGGAGATGACGATGTCCGCGCGGGCGAGCTCGGAAGGCAGTGCGTCGAACGACCCGGAGGCGCCGCCGAAGCGCTGGGCGAGCGCGATCGCGCGCTGGCGGCGGCGATTGGCGACGAACATCGTGGTCACGCCCTGGTCGTGCAGCGCCTGGGCCGTCAGCTCGGCGGTCTCGCCGGCTCCGATGATCAGCACGTGCCGCGCCGTCAGGTCGCCGAGGGCGTCGCGCGCCGCGTCGACGGCCACCGAGGCGACGCTCGCCCGGCCGGCAGATATGGCGGTCTCCGTGCGCACCCGCTTGCCGGTCGCGAGCGCCGCGCGGAACAGCTTGTTCGTCATCGGCCCGGTGGTGCGGGCCGCCAGCGCCGCCTCGTACGCGCGCTTGACCTGGCCCTGGACCTCGGCCTCGCCGACGATCATCGACTCCAGACCGCTCGCCACCCGGTACAGGTGCCGCGCGGCGTCGCAATTGCGCAATGCGTAGACGCCGCCGAGCAGCTCCGTCGGCCGGATGCCCGCCCGCCGCGCGAGCAGCGAGAGCACCGCCGACTCCGCCTCCACCGGGTCGCCGACGAGCAGGTAGAGCTCGGTGCGGTTGCAGGTGGAGAGGGCGACCGCCTCGCCGATGGCGTCGTGACCGGTCAGCTCGCGCAGCAGCGGCTCGACCCCGCCCTCGGTGAGCGCGATGCGCTCGCGCAGCGCGAGCGGTGCCGTCTTGTGCGAGGCGCCGAGCGCGAGCAGCTCGCTCATCGCCGCGCCGCCTCCCCGGCCGGTCGACCGGGTTGATCGCCGGGCCGCAGGGCTTCGTCGCCGGCGGCAGGGGCGGCGGGGGCGTCGTCGCCGGCGGCAGGGGCGTCGTCGCCGGCGGCAGGGGCTTCGTCGCCGCGCGTGACGACCTCGTCGCGCTCGTCGCGCCGCGCCGCCAGCTCGGTGAGCTCGCCCAGCTCCCGCGCGATCCGCGCGAGCTTCCCCGCCATGATCGCGACGTAGACCAGGATCAGCGCGAGGAAGACGAGGTAGGCGGCCGCGACGTACGGCCCGGCGTCATCGAGCGGGAGCGCGGGCATCAGAGCTGCTGCGGCGCCGCGCTCCGGCGCGCCGGCGCCCATGGGTCGTCGTCGTCGGCCAACCGCCGCTTGAGCGCCTTCAGCTGCATGGACGCGTGCTTGGAGGTCAGCTCGTACTTCCACAGCGTCACGAACAGGATTGCCATCCCGGCCATTGACACGAGGAAGGTGAGCCGCATGTCGCCCGGCATCGAGCCGCCCGTGGCGGTCAGCACGCGCGGGTGGGCGAGCGACTCCGCCAGCCGTACCGCGAGGAAGTTCAGCGGCACGAACGCCCCCGCCACGATCGCGAACACCGCGGCCGAGCGCGCCTGCTGCTCCGGATCCTCGATCGAGAATCGCAGCGGCTGGTAGCACGCGTACAGCAGGAACACGATCAGGAACGAGACCAGCGTCGGCTCCTCCCACACCCACCAGTGCCCCCACGCGGCCTTCGCCCAGATCGAGCCGGTCACGAGCGCCCCCACCGCCAGCACGAGCGACAGGTGGATCGCCACATAGGAGCGCAGGTCGTGTGAACGGTCGCGCGTGCGCAGGTACCGGATCGCGTACACCCCGCCGGCGATGAACCCGCACAGCGCCACGATCGCCAGCGGCACGTGCAGGTAGAAGATCTTCTGGATGAAGCCCTGGTCCGCGTCGTTGGGCGCGTAGAAGAACACGAGCGCGAAGGCGCCGACGATCAGGACCACGGAGGCGATGGAGAGGGGCTTGAGACCCCGAGCGAACACGTCTGGCTACTCCTCCAAGAGGAAGTCGAACACCGCGTAGGCAAGCAGGCCGAAGACGAGATCATAGAGAGCGAGCACCGCCAGCCAGCGGCCGGGCACGGCCGCCGCGCCGGCCTCCAGGAACAGCGGCGACGTCGCGCGGGCGGCCGCGATCGCCACCGGGATCATCAGCGGCAGCGCCAGGATCGGCACGATCAGCTCCCGCGTCCGCGTCTGCACCCCGAGCGCGCCGACCAGCGTCCCGACCACCGCGACGCCGACGTCCGCCAGCAGCAGCACCGCCACCAGCTCCGGCACCGCCTCCCAGGGCGCCGGCCCGAGCAGCAGGATCGCGAACGCCGGCACCGCCACCAGCTCGACCGCGACCAGGAAGACGAACAGCACAATCGCCTTGGCCACGAGCAGCGACGTGCGGTCCACCGGCGCGAGCAGGAAGCCGTCGAACCCGCCCTGCTCGCGCTCGGCCACGAACAGCCGCCCCATCGCGAGCACCGACGCGAACAGCAGCGTCACCCACAGCACCCCCGCGGCCAGCTCGCCGTCCACCGACCGCCGGTCGAGCGCGAAGTGGAACAGCACGAACGTCGAGAGGCTGAACAGCAGCATGGCCGGCACGGACTCGCCGGTGCGCAACTCCACCCGCAGGTCCTTGCGCACGAACGCGCCGACCGCGCGTCTCATGGGCGCGGCTCGAACGTCACCGGTACAGCTCCCGCACGTCGCCGACGCCGACGTCGCCCGCCGGCGCCAGCAGCGCCGGGCGCCCGCCGCGCAGGCCCAGGACCACGTCCGCATCCGCCAGCCCCGCCTCCACGTCGTGCGAGATCAGCACCCGTGCGGCGCCGCTCGCCCGCCCGATCAGCGGCGCCACCGCCCCCGCCGCGCCCGGGTCGAGGTTGGCCAGCGGCTCGTCCAGCAGCAGCAGCTCGGGCGAGTGCAGCACCGCCCGGCAGATCGCCACCCGCTGTGCCATCCCGCGCGACAGCGAGCGCAGCGGCTCGTCGGCCCGCCGCGTCATCCCGACCGCCGCCAGCAGCTCCTCGACCCGCCCCGCCCGCACCCCGTGCAGCCGCGCATGGAAGCCCAGGTTCTCGCGCGGGGAGAGGTCGCGGTACAGCAGCGGCTCGTGCGCGACCAGGCCCACCCGCCCCCGCACCGCCCACCCCTCGCGCGGCAGCGCGCGCCCGAGCACCGACACCGACCCGGCGTGCGGGCGCAGCAGCGTCGCGAGCACCCGCAGCAGCGTCGTCTTCCCCGCCCCGTTGGCCCCGAACACCGCCAGCGTCTGCCCGGCCGGAAGCGCCAGCGTCACCCCCGCCAGCGCCACCCGCTCCCCGTACGCGCGCCCGAGGTCCCGCAGGGTGACGGCGTCAGCGGGCGCCATGGTGCGACGAGCCGCCGCGCAGCGTCTGCACCACGTGCGCCAGCGTCGGGGCGAGCACGCCGAACAGTTGGTCGATCGCGCGCGGGGAGCCCGGGAAGTTCACGATCAGCGTCCGCCCCGCGATCCCCGACACCCCTCGCGTCAGGATCCCCATGGGCGTGTGCCGCGCGCCCTCGATCCGCATCGCCTCCGCGAACCCGGGCGCGTCGCGCTCGATCACGGCGCGGGTCGCCTCCGGGGTCACGTCGTCGGGCGTGAGCCCGGTCCCGCCGGTCGTGAACAGGAGGTCGTAGCCGTCGTCGACGTAGTGGCGCAGCCGGTCCTCGATCAGCGCGAAGTCGTCCGGCACGACCTCCATCGCGACCACGTCGCAGCCCGCCGCCTCGGCCGCGGCGGCGAGCCGCGGCCCGGAGAGGTCCTCGGCCTCCCGGCGCGAGACGGACGTCGAGATGGTCAGGACGGCGGCGCGGATGCGGCGGAGCTTAGTTGCGCGGCCGCGATGAGATCGCGCACGGCGGCCTCGTCGCCGTCGCGCAGCAGCTCGACCGGGTCCGGCGACCCGTTGACGATGCCCTCGAAGAACGCCTTGCGGTCCTGGTAGGTCGGCAGCGTGGCCTTCGCCCAGCCGCGCGCCTCGTTGAGCAGCACCGCCAGCCGCGCGTAGGGCTCGCCGTACTCGTCCGCGATCTCCCGCTTGATCCGCTTCGCCAGGGCCGGTGACGCGCCGGCGGTGGAGATGGCGATCGCCAGCGGCCCGGTGCGGACGATCGCGGGCAGGATGAAGTTGCACAGCGGCGGGACGTCGACGACGTTGACGAGCATCGCCCGCCGCTCGGCGTCCTCGTAGACGCGGATGTTCACGTCGGTGTCGTCAGTGGCGGCGATCACGATGAACGTCGCCTCCAGGTCGCCCGGCTCGTACTCGCGCCGGAGCCACTCGATCGAGCCCTCCTCCGCCAGCGCTGCGAGCTCCGGCACCGCGTCGGGCGCCACCAGCACGACCCGCCCGTCGCAGGCGAGCAGGCCCTCCACCTTCTCGAGGCCGACCTCTCCGCCGCCGATGACCACGCAGCGCCGCCCGGTCAGCTTCAGGCACGCGATGTAGAACGGCGTCTCGAGCATGCCCTGCACGCACGTCTGGTCGCAGATCCCCTTGCGGAACTGGCAGACGCACTCCTTGCCGGCGTACGCTTGGGCGGGCATCCGCTACACCGTAGTAGGTAATGGGTATGCGGCTTACTCCCACTCGCAAGCTCGTGGGAGCCGTAATGGGTATGCGGCTGACTCCCACTCGCAAGCTCGTGGGAGCGCCTTGATTACCGGCTACTTCGACGACTCGTCCCTCCTGCGCCAGGTGGTGGGGGACCGCATGACCGGCCTCTCCGGCCCGCGAGCCCTGCTGGTCATGGCCGCGCACCCGGTCGCCTTCGCGGGCTTCTTCGCGCACACGGGCGCGCTGGACGACCCCTACGCCCGCCTGGCGCGAACCGCCCGCGTGATGAACACGATCGCCTTCGGCACGCGCGCGGAGGCCGACCGCGCCACCCGCCGCGTCCGGGCCATGCACCGGCGCGTGCGCGGCGAGCTGGCCGAGCCGGCGGGCCGCTTCCCCGCGGGGACTCCCTACCGCGCCGACGACCCGGAGCTGCTGCTGTGGATCCTCGCCGCGCTCGCCGAATCCGCGCTGCTGGTCTACCGCAAGTACGTCCACGCGCTCTCGCGCGAGGAGCAGGACGCGCTGTGGCGAGACTACCGCCTGGTGGGCCGCCGGTTCGGGCTGGGCGACCGCGACATGCCGGCCGACATCGACGCGTTCGAGGCTTACATGGCCGGCATGTACGCGAGCGGCGACCTCGTCGTGACCCCGGCGGCGCGCGCGCTGGCGATCGAGGTCGTGCTGCGGCCGCCGGTGTCGCCGGGGATGCGGCCGGTCCTCGAGCTCGTCAACCAGGTCACCATCGGCCTGCTGCCGCCCGACATCCGGCGCCAGTACGGCTTCTCGTGGGATCCCGTGCGCTCCGTCGCGCTCCACGGCGGAGCCGAGTACATGCGCCGGATAGTGGTGCCCGTGCTGCCCGAGCGGCTGCGGATGATCCCGGTCGCCCGGGCAGCGTGAGAACCCCGATCGCTCAGGCTTAGCCGGCGATGCGGCTCTTGAGCAGCGCCTTGCCCTGCTCGGCGCCCCTCCGGCTCGTCTCCTGCGCGCGACGGAAGAAGTCCGCGAGCTCGCTGTCGCCGCCCCGCTCGGCGTCCTGGACGTAGGTCTCCAGCCGCAGCACGTTGCTCAGGCACTGCTCCGTGAACCAGATGACGTTGTAGTCCTTGTCCTTCGTGCCGGTGACCTGTCCGCCTTCGCTCTCCATCGCGGCCTCCTCGGAGGTTGGGGTTGATACGCGGCCGGTCCTACCCCGAATTCCGCCGGCGGATGCCGAGCGGGTTGCCGTCGCGCAGCTCCGGCGGGAGCGCGTGCTCCGGCGCGTTCTGGAACGCGATCGGGCGGGTGAAGCGGCCGGTCGCGGTCATGCCCACGGACGTGTGCAGCGGGCTCGTGGTCGCCGGGAACGGCCCGCCGTGGTGCATGCCGTGGGTGACGGCGACGCCGGTCGGGAAGCCGTCGAACACCACGCGGCCCGCGCGCTCCGCCAGCGCGGCGACCACGTCCGCGACGTCGTCGTCCGGTTGCGCATGGACCGAGCCGGTGAGCTGGCCGTCGATCCGGGCGAGCGCCGCGAGCAGCTCCTCGCGCGAGCCGTGGCGCAGGAGCAGGACCACCGGGCCGAAGTGCTCCTCCAGCAGCTCGCCGGCGACCGCGGCGGCCGGCGCCTCGTACGCGGCCGGCTGG
>JBOGYU010000260.1:0-6734 GCA_050696935.1 Solirubrobacteraceae bacterium
GCCCCCACCGGCCCGTGCGGGCGGGGCGCCGTGGGCTTGCGCGGCAGGCGCGGCATCACGCGGCCTCCGGCCGCTCGCCGGCCAGGTCGGAGAGCACGAGCCTGAGGTCGTAGCGGATCAACGACGGCAGGGCTAACCGCCCGCACACGACGACGACGGTGTGGCGGTCCGATCGCGCGGCGAACACGGCGCCGCCCGGAGTGGCCACGTGGACCTCCTGCGCGCCCGCCGAGGCCGCGAGCAGGTCGCGGGCCGGGGCCACGAGGGCGTCGGGGCCGGCGAGGTGCGAACCGTCGGGCCCCAGCACCACGCCTGCGCGGATGTCGGCGGACAGCTCGCGCAGGTAGTCGAGCGCCAGCGCCGGGCTGAGGGTGGGAGCGGGCCTCATGTTCCTAAGGTCGGCGCAACGCCCGATCGGCTGAAGGTCGGAGCAGGGCTCATGGGCCGTGCGCGAGAATAGCCAGCCGTGCCGCTCTCCCGGATCGCCTGGGTCGCGACCGTGGCCGTGTGCCTCGTGTCGGCCCTCATCCTGCTGCTGTCGGGCTACGACGGCTACGCGGGGGTCGTGCTGGCGGTCGCGCTGGCGGCGGCGATCAACCTGCGCTGAGCCGAGTGTCGAGTTCGTCGGCCCATGGCCGATGAACTCGACGCTCGATCACCCGGCCGCCCCGCTGCGGGCGCCCAGCTCGCCCCCGGGGCGGACCTTGTCCGCCGGCTCGAGGTGGATCAGCACGTCGGCGCCGCCCGGCAGCCGGCGGCCGATCTCGTCCTGGAGCGCGTGGGCGGTGCCGTGCGCCTCCTCCAGCGAGGTGCCGGAGCGAAACTGCAGATGCAGGTCGACGTACCGGCGCGCGCCGGCGCGGCGGGTGCGGACCTGGTGGTAGCCGACGATGCCGCGGCCGCCGAACGCCTCGATCGCCTCGCGGATGGCGGTGACCTCCTCGTCGGGCAGCGCCTCGTCCACGAGCACGGCCCACGCGCGGGCGACGATCCGCAGGCCGGTGACCACGATCGCGGCGGCGATCGCGAGGGCGACGACGGGGTCGAGCCACTCGGCGCCGGTCCAGTGGACGAGCGCCAGGCCGACCAGCACGCCGAGCGAGGTGTAGGCGTCGGTGCGCAGGTGCGCGGCGTCGCCCTCGAGCGCGGCGGACTGGGTGGCGGCGGCGCGCCGGTACAGCCACGAGGACACGACGACGTTGACCGCGGTGGAGAAGGCGAGCACGACGATGCCGAACCCGAGCGCGTGCAGGTCCGGCCCGACGACCAGGCTGCGCACCGCCGCGTACACGATCACGCCGGAGCCGATCAGGATCAGGACGCCCTCGGCTGCGGCGGCCATGTTCTCGAACTTCTCGTGGCCGTAGCGGTGCGAGGCGTCAGCGGGCTCCTCGGCCTGGCGGACGGAGAAGTACGCGATGAAGGACGCGACGAGGTCGACGGCCGAGTGGATCGCCTCGGTGACGATCGCGACCGAGCCGGTGACGGCCCCGGCGACGAGCTTGAGCAGGATCAGCGCCGTGTTGGAGGCGATCGAGAGGCCGGCGGCGCGCGAGCGCGACCCGGTCAGCGGCGCAGCCATGCCTCGAGCGCCCGGGCGGCGCGGCCGCGGTGGGAGATGGCGTCCTTCTCGGCGTCCGGCAGCTCGGCCATCGTGCGGCCGTCCGCCGCCACGAACAGCGGGTCGTAGCCGAACCCGCCCTCGCCGCGCGGCCGCTCCGCCAGCGTGCCTTCGCAGGTGGCCTCGAACACGTGCTCCTCGCCGCCGGGCGCGACGTGCGCGATCGCGCACACGTAGCGGAGGGGGCTGCCGGCGGGCGCCTCGGCGGCGAGCCTGGCGAGGTTCTCCGCGTCGGTGGCGGTCGGGCCCGCGTAGCGGGCGGTGCGCACCCCCGGCGCCCCGCCGAGCGCCTCGGCCTCGATGCCCGAGTCGTCGGCGATCGCCACGCGTCCGGTGGCCGTGGCCGCGGCGCGCGCCTTGATGAGCGCGTTCGCGGCGTAGGTGTCGCCGTCCTCGGGCGGCGTCGGGACGCCGTCGGGCAGCGGGTCGAGCCCGACTCCCGGGAGGAGCCGCTCGAACTCGCGCAGCTTGTGCGCGTTGCGGGTCGCCAGCAGGAGCCGCACGGCGCTCCCTCAGCCGACGGCGGCGGCCTGGATCTCCCGCAGCCCCTCGATGCCGCGCTGGGCGAGGGCGAGCAGGTCGTCGAGATGGGCGCGCGAGAGCGGCGTGCGCTCGGCCGTGGCCTGCACCTCGACGAGGCCCCCGTCGCCGGTCATCACCACGTTCGCGTCCACCTCCGCCGAGGAGTCCTCGGGGTAGTCGAGGTCGAGCATCGGGACGCCGTCGACGATCCCGCACGAGATGGCGGCGACGCTGCCCGTGAGCGGGGAGCGCTCGAGCCTGCCGTCCTTGATGAGCGCGCGGCAGGCGAGCTCGAGCGCGACGTGGCCGCCGGTGATCGAGGCGCAGCGGGTGCCGCCGTCGGCCTGCAGGACGTCGCAGTCGACGTAGATGGTCCGCTCGCCGAGGGCCTCGAAGTCGATCACCCCGCGCAGCGAGCGGCCGATCAGCCGCTGGATCTCGACCGTGCGCCCGTCGGGGCGGCCCTTGGACACGTCGCGCTGCTTGCGGTCCCCCGTCGAGGCGGGGAGCATCCCGTACTCGGCCGTCACCCAGCCGCGGCCCTTGCCCGCCATCCACCGCGGGACGGACTCCTGGACCGAGGCCGTGCAGATCACGCGCGTCTCGCCGCACGAGATGAGCGCCGAGCCGGTGGCGGTGCGGACGAAGCCGGGCTCGATGGTGGTCGGCCGCAGCTCTCCCGGCTCGCGCCCCCCGGCTCTCACGACCGGCTCCCTGCGACCAGGTCGCCCGTCCCGACGGCGACGGGCTCGACGGCGTCGAGCGGGAGCTGGAGGAACCGCGTGCCGAGCGTGCGGAACGCCTCGGTGTCGCCGGTGCACAGGAACGAGTAGCGGCCTTCCTCGCCGCGGGGGTTCGCGAGCCCGCGCGCGCCGAGCACATGCTCGACCTGGTGCGCCAGCGGGTCGCCGGAGACGATGATGCGCACGCCGCGGCCGAGCATCCGCTGGAGCATCGGCCGCACGAGCGGGTAGTGGGTGCAGCCGAGCAGCACGGTGTCGACGCCGGCGTCGCGCAGGGGCGTGCAGTAGCCCCGGACGGTCTCGACCACGTGCTGGTCGAACGGGAAGCCGGCCTCGATGATCGCCGCCAGGTCGGGGCAGGCGACCGGCGTGAGCTTCACGAACGGGTCGGCCGCCCCGATCGCGCGGGCGTACGCGCCGCTCTCGACCGTCGCGGGCGTGGCGAGCAGACCGACGCGGCCGTTGCGCGTGGCCGCCACCGCCTGCACGGCGCCGGGCTGCACGACGCCGAGGACGTCGACCCCGAGCGTCGTCTCCATCAGCCGCTCGCGCAGCGCGGGCAGCGCGGCCGCCGTCGCCGAGTTGCACGCGACGACGAGCAGCTTCACGCGCCTGGCGATCAGCTCCTCCGCGACCTCGAGCGCGAACGCCTCGAGCTCGGCGGCAGTGCGCGAGCCGTACGGGAAGCGGGCGGAGTCGGCGAGGTACACGAAGTCCTCCGCGGGCAGCTGCACGAGCAGCTCGTGCAGCACGGTGAGCCCGCCCACGCCGGAGTCGAACACCCCGACCGGGCGGCGGCGCACCTCGTCTGACACCTGCGGCGCCGTCACGCCCGCCAGTCTGGCACGCGCCCCCGGCGGAGCCGTCAGCGGCGCTTCCGGTGGCGCATCGGGCCGTCGAGCGCGGAGTCGATCCAGAGCAGGGCCGGCGTGAAGAAGATGATGAACGCGACCGCCATGGCCGCGTAGAGCTCGAGAAGGCTCCAGTCGTTCGCCTGCCGCAACTGCCCGAGTACGAGACCGACGGGGACGGCGACGGTCGCCACGACGATCCACGTGCGAGCGCGCGTACCCATGACTCGATTCTACGCCTCGACCAAGCCGGCGACCCCGCCGAGGAGTCCGCCCTTGCGCGCCAGGACCTCCGGCTCTGTACTCGGACGGAAGTCGTGCACGATCGAGCCCACGACAAATCCGAGCGCGGCACCGAACGCCGCGCCGCCGCCCACCACCGCACCGCCGTTCGCCAGGAACTGGCTGAGCTCGCCTCTCACCCGTCGCCCACACCGGCGATCGCGCCCTTGAGCTTCTTCACCACCGCGTCGGCGATGCCGGTGTCCGAGAACCCGCCGCTCGCCTTGACGACGCCGGCGATCAGCACCGCCACCAGTAGCACCAGGCCGACGTACTCCACCGTGCCCTGCCCGCGCTGCTCGATCATCGCCCGGGCCAGCCAGGCGTGCGCCCGGGCTGCGGCCGCGCACGCCCGATCCGTCGCCGCGTCCACGCGGTCCATCAGCTCGAATCGCATCGAGAGCCCCCTGTCGGTCTCCCGCTCCGGCTGCCCCGGAGCCAGGCGCCCCGCCGGCGGCGGAGCCAGGCGAGTGTCCGCCCGACCCCTGCGACGACTCAACACGCGGATGTGACGATTCTGTGCCGGACCGCCGGCGTGCGTTTCCCTCGCGCGCCTCGTAGCGTTCAGCCGCCCGTGCGCGCGCTCGTCGTCACGAACATGTACCCGACGCCCGAGCGGCCGGCGCTGGGCTCCTTCGTCCGCGACCAGGTCGAGGCGCTGCGGCGGCGCGATGACGTCCAGGTCGAGCTGTTCGCCTTCGCGCCCGGCGCGCGGGCCTATCCGGCGGCCGCGCGCGAGCTGCGGCGACGCTTCCGCGGCGAGCGCTTCGACGTCGTTCACGCCCACTTCGGCCTCACCGCCTGGCCGGCGCTGGCGGCGCGGCTCGGTCCGGTCGTGGTGACGCTGCACGGCAACGACCTCTTCCACCGCCGCTCGAACCTGCTCTCGCGCGCCGTGCTGCCGCTGACGGCGCTCCCGGCCGCGGTCTCGCGCGAGTTCAGCGGGCTGCTCCCGGGAGCGGGGACCGGTAGGCGCGTGGCGGTGCTGCCGGTCGGGATCGACCTCGGCCGCTTCCGGCCGATCCCGCGCCGTGAGGCTCGGGAGCGGCTGGGCCTGGACCCCGACGGCCGCTATCTCCTGTTCCCGCACGATCCGTCGCGGCCCTTGAAGCGCTTCGACCGCGCGCGGGAGGCGGCGGCAGGCACGACGCTGCTGACCATGGGCCGCGTCCCACCCGCCGAGGTGCCCTACTGGATCAACGCCGCCAACGCGGTCGTGGTGCCCTCGCAGGCGGAGGGCTTCGGGCTGTCGGTGATCGAGGCCCTCGCGTGCGGGGTGCCCGCCTTCGGGACGCCCGTGGGGATCCACCCGGTCGCACTGGAGGGGATCGCGGGCGCGTACTGCGCCCCCTGGGATCGGGACGCGTGGCGGGCGGCGCTCCGTCCGGTGCTCGAGGCCGACGACCCGAGGGTCGACGGCCGCGCGCGCGCCGAGCTCTTCTCCGCCGACCGGATGGCGGCGCGCGTCGTCGCCGCCTGGCGCGACGTGGTCGACGCCGTCCGCTGAGCGTCCTGCCGTGGCCGCTCTGGGCAGGACGTTCGGCCGGCGGGCAGCGCACCGGCCGGCTCCGGCGCGGGTTCCTACCGGCGTGGCCCGCGGCGACGACCGTATACTCGATGGCTCGGGGCGTGCTTCGACCCTGCGCCCTGTCGACGTATGAGCGGCCTGCTGCGACGCCTGACACGCCGACGCGCCGCGACCGCCGACGAGCCTCGGCCCCCCGCGCCCGAGACCTCCGAGCCGGCCGCCGCGCCTGCCGAGACCCCCGCCGAGCCGGGTGGCCATCCGCCCGTGCCCGAGGGCGGCGCGGACGCGAGCGAGCAGCCTACGGAGATGATCCCGGCGACCGCCGAGCGGCCGGTCGTACCCGAGGGCGAGCCGGCGACGGCCGTCCAGGGCCCGGCAGCCGAAGCCGCGCCGGCGACGGCCGACCAGGGCCCGGCCGCCGATGCGGCGCCGGCCGAGCAGGCGCCGGCGCGCGACCTGCCCGCGGGGGTCGATCCCGGCGAGCTCGAGGTGGCACCCGCTCCGAGCGCCCGCCGCGGCAAGCTCCGCCGCCGGCTGCGCTACCTGCGCCGGGTCCGGGAGCTGCTGTTGCGCGACCTCGGCGGCTTCACCTACGAAGTCCACCGCACCGCCGGGGGGTCGCTGCGCGAGTCCCACCGGCGGCTGGCCGAGGCCAAGGCGGGCAGGCTGACCGCGCTGGACGCCGAGGTGCGCGAGCTCGAGGGCCGCCTGTCCGAGCCGCACGTGGAACCCGTGCTCCGGGAGCCGGGGATCGGCGGCACCTGCCCCGAATGCGGCGAGCTCCATGCCAGCGACGCCCACTACTGCTCCCGTTGCGGAGCGCCTCTCGACGCGAAGGCCCGCGCCGCCCGCGAGGCGGCCATCCGGGCCGCCGCTCAGCCCACGACCGGTGCGCATCCCACGCCCGAGCCCAAGCCCGCGAGCGTCCTCTGGGCGGCCGGCCCGCGCCCGCGAGCGCAGACCCCGAGCGCAGAGTCCGGCGAGGCGGCCCAGCCGAAGTGGTCGATGGCGACGAGCGAGTGGCTGGCGGTGCCGCGCAAGCCCGCCGCCGCTGGGTCGACGAGCGCGGAGGTTGACGCGGCGGAGCCGACGAGAGCCGAAGCGCAGACGGCGCCTCCGGCGGACGAGGCGGCGGGCGATGAAGGTCAGGCGCCGGCGGACGAGGCGGCGCGCGCCGAAGCGCAGAC
>JBOGYU010000261.1:0-6699 GCA_050696935.1 Solirubrobacteraceae bacterium
GGTCCGATGGCGGCGGGTCCGACGGCGGCGGCGGCTCCGACGGCGGCGAGTCCGGCGGCGGCCCGGGAACTGGCTCAGACCCCGGATCGCTTCCGAGCATCGAGCCTCCGGAGCTGCCGCACCCTCCGGTCGACGTTCCCCTTCCGGAAGCTCAGCCGCCTCAGCTTCCGTCCGAACCGGTCGAGGACCGCCTTCCCGAAGTCCAGCCGCCCAGTGTGGAGCTTCCACCCCTTGGCAGCAGCTGACAGCGCCGGCGATTGCGCGCCGCCGGCTCGGTGCCCAGTCGGTGCACACGACGACGCCGGTCCGGAGCTGGTTGCGGAGCCCGTACCGGGCGGGGATGCTCGTACCCGGGCACATGGTCCATGTCGCTGCCGTAGCGGGCCATCAGCGCGTGGACGGCCTGCTCCTCGGGCTCGGCTTCCCCGTCCCAGCAGCGCGTCCAGCTCCAAGAAGAAGCCGAGCGGCGAGATGATTTCCGGCAGTCGCACGGGCTGGTCGGCGGCCGTTTCGAGAAGGCGTGCGGAACCTCGCGCGGTTTGAGGACCAGCTGCCGCGGCGAGAGGTGGTCGGCGACGCGACGCGGCCGCCTTGGCACGGCGGCAGCGGCCGAAGCTGCGGCACCTGCACTGCGGCCGGGTCGACGGGCGATGGTCGCCCGGCTCGTCACCACCGTCGTGCGCCGGCGAATCGGATGAGCGCCGTGCACCTGGGACCTCCTCGTGCTCGGCGAGCTCAACGCCGATGTCGCCGTCACCGGCGGCGACGTCGAGCCGGCGTAGCGTTCCACCGTGACGAGCCGATCGACGCCCGGGCTCGAGCGGCTCATGGCGGCGGTGTACGCGCGCCGGGGCCTCTCCAGACGAGCTCGTCGAAGCGCTTCCAGCCGCGCTGCTCGATCAAGGCGCGAGCAACCGACGTGTGCCTGCTGAGCTTCCGCCGGCCGATGACGGCGGATCAGCGTCACATTCCTGCCCCGGGGCAGTGTCGCCGGCGGCGAGTCCGGGTGCCGAGCTCGGGAGGGTGCTCGAGCAGGCTGGCTTCCACATCGAGCAGAAGTTGGTGTGAGCCTTCCCGGGTTCGACGGAGGCCTTGAAGCCAGGATGATGTCCCGGCGAGAGGAGATCTGCCGATCCGATGGCCAGACCGAAGACGCACCCCGACGAGTTGGTCCAGCGCGGCTTCCGCTTGGCGTTGGAGAGCGACAGGCCGATGGCGCACATCGCGGCCGATCTCGGCATGCACCCGGTGACGCTGCGCAGAAGGTGCGCCAGGCCGAGGCCGACAGCGGCTCGCGGCCGGATTGTTGTCGAGTTCCGAGCGCGAGGGCAGCTACACGGTCAGGTCGGCGAATGCGCGCAGCAGCTCGTCGAGGTTTGGCGCATCGTGCACGAGCGCGGCATCCGCCACTCATCTCACCGCGGGCAGTACACGGTGCTCAACTCCGGAAACCCCGACGTGCAGGCGGCGGCGGTCGCCGAGCTCGATGTCCAGCGGCCGCGCTGGATACCCGGCCGGCCGGCGTGGCGCCGAAGATCCACTCCTCGTGCCCGCGCCTAGACGTGGAGGAGCGCCGGGTGCGCAACGGCCGGCACGTCCCGCGCCGGCGGGTGCTGCCGTAGCTGCGAGCCCACGCCAACCTCATCGACCCGATCGGGTTCGAGCAGTTCCTGCGCGACGTTCCGGCCGACCGCGACGTCGACATCATGCTCGAGGCCAACGCGAATGAGGTGGCGCTGCCCAAGCTGCGCGAGCAGCTCGCCCAGCGCAGCCTGGTCAGCACCGTGGAGGCCGCGTGCTGGTCCCCCGGTCTGAATGCGTCGCGGCGGCCGGCGGCGGAGGAGCGAGCCTGAGCACGGCGACCATCGAGCGCTCGTGTCAGAAGTCTGAGCATCCGCGTTCGACGTCCCCCGGTCCTCGGTAGGCCGCTGCCGCCAACCGGCTGCAAAGGAGCCTCCACTTGAGCACAGATGATCCGGTCCGAGACAGCGGCGCCACCGCCGCACGCCGCCGTGCCGGCGACCGCGCCGCAACGCATCGGCCTCTGACGACCGCGGGCCGTCAGCGCCGCAGCACCGAGACCAAGGCGGCCTTCAAGACCACCGAGCTCATCGCGTACGTGGCCGCTGTCGCGGCCGTCCTTATCGCCGGGATGATCCTGGATGAGAGCGACGCCGGCGGGCTCGGTGCACGTCAGGTCTGGCTCTACGTGACGATCCTGACGGTCGGCTATATGATCAGTCGTGGCCTCGCGAAGTCCGGCAGTCGCGACCCGTTCTGGGACGACGACGGCGCCGGCGACGGTCACGGCGAGCGCTGACTCCACACGGCGGTGGGCCGCCGCGGCCGTCCCAGCCGCGGCGGCCACTGGCGACTCGGACGTCGTGGCGCGATCTTAACGCAGCGTGGGCAGGTCGATGCCGGTGATCTCGAGCAGCCGCCGCACGGCCGCCGAGGGGCTCGCCACCCCGAACTTGCGCGCGCCGGCGCGGCGGACGGTCGAGCGCAGGACGCGGAGGCCGCTCACGTCGATGAACCCGACTGCGGAGAGATCGACGACGAGCGGGCCGTCGGAGGCCTCGATCGCCTCGTCGAGGGCGCGCTGGAGCTGCGGGGAAGTCGCGATGTCGATCTCGCCGCTGACGTAGATCACGCACCCCCGGGTGGTGCGCTCAGCGACGATGCGGGTCGCGTCGCGTGACACCGCATCTCGAGCGAGGCTCGAGGTGACGCGGGCCGCCGCCGGCGCGGCTCGGGTGCCGCGGCGCTCACTCATGCGGCGCCGTCCGCGGCATCCTGCAGCCGGCTGATCGCCTGCCGGATGACGCGCGAGACATGCATCTGCGAGATGCCCATGCGCGCGCCGATCTCCGACTGCGTCAGGTCCTCGACGAAGCGCAGCCGCAACACCTGGCGGTCACGGGCATCGAGGACGCACATCAGGTCCTCGAGCGTCGCGGCGCTCTCGACCTGGCCGTAGCGAGGGTCCTCGGCGCCGACGGTGTTGCCCATGAGGTCCCCGTCGTCGCCTTGGAGCGGCTCATCGAGCGACACGGCCCGGTGGGCACCGGCCGCCTCGCGCGCCTCGAGGACCTGCTCCTCGCTGACGCCGAGGCTTCGTGCGACCTCATCGGTCGTCGGCGTGCGCCCGGTCGTCTGCGTGAACTCCTCCGCGAGACGTTCGACGCGGAGCGCAAGCTCCTGCAGGTCGCGCGGCAACCGGACCGACCACCCCGTGTCGCGGAAGTGGCGCCTCAGCTCGCCGAGGATGGTCGGGACGGCGAATGTCGTGAAGGCCGTACCGCGGTCGACGTCGAAGCGGTCGATCGCCTTCAACAGGCCGACCGACGCGACCTGTATCAGGTCGTCGAGCGGCTCGCCGCCGCGCCCGTAGCGGCGCGCGAGCTGGCTCGCGAGCGGCAGGAATCGCTCCACGAGCGCCGTACGCGCCCGGCGATCGCCGTCATGGTGATATCGAGCGAGCAACCGGCGTTCGTCGCGGGCGCGGGTCCAGCGGGGGGCATCTGTGGCGAGCGGTCGTTGGCGGCGCTCGGCGTCGATGACCCCGGCAGCCGCCGCGGCCCTGGCCGGGATCGGTGTCCCGGCGCTGTGCGTTTCACGTGCGAGTTGGCCCATCGTGCGCAACGTCCCTCGATCGTTGTCATCGGCCCGGCGACCCGGCGCCGGTCGTCCGCACTCGAGGCCCCACTCGCAGACCCACGAGACACGGCCATGCTACCCGCGATGAACGCTTTTGAATAGAGCTTGACGAAGTTTTTGACGAAGATATGTCGTCGCGACTCCGGTCCAGCCTTACTTGTGAGGAGCTAGCTGGTCAACTAAGCTCGTCACACGATGGTGGGCGACGAACAACCGATCTACAGCATCGGCGCGATCGAGCGGATGCTCGGGCTGCCGGCCGCCACCATCCGTAACTGGGAACTGCGGTACGGTCTCATCACGCCTGAGCGCAGCGACGGCGGTCATCGCCTCTACACGCGGAGTCAGGTTGAGCAGCTCCGGTTCCTCAAGGTCGAAGTCGAGAGGGGGGCGCAGCCGGCGCAGGCGCATCGGCTTCTCGCCGATCGGCTCGCGTCGGACAAGCCGCTGCCAGATCTCGACGCCGTGGAAGCACCGCGCCCGTTGATCCTGATCGCAGACCGGGATCCGTACGCGGCGGAGCTCTCGCAGTTCTTCCTGCGCACAGAGGGCTACGAGGTCGCGCTCGCCGTCGACGTCTCGCAGGCCGAGCGCAGTCTCGAGCAGCGCCGGCCCGACCTCGCGGTCGTCGAGATCATGATCTCCGGGGGCACGGGTGCGCAGCTCTGCCGGCGGCTGAAGGATCGCGGCGTGTCGTCGTGCGTCGCCGTCTCGACGCTCGACGCGCGCGAGCGCGCACTGAGCGCCGGTGCCGACGCGTTCCTCAGCAAGCCGCTGGATCCGCTCGAGCTCGTCTCGACGGTCAAAGACCTGCTCGGCGGCAGCGCGCTGCTGCGCGGGACGGCGCGGGAGCCTGGATGAGCGACCGACTGTCCAGCGGCCATCCGCGTCTCGACGAGGTGCTCGGCGGCGGCCTGCCGGCGAACGCGATCAACCTGCTGATCGGCCTGCCGGGTTCAGGGAAGACGATCTTGGCGCAGCAGTACGTGTTCGCGAACGCGACGGCGGAGCGCCCGGCGCTCTATCTCTCCACCGTGTCGGAGCCGCTGGAGAAGATGCTCAGATACGGGCAGACGCTCGAGTTCTTCGACGCGGAGGCGGTCGGGCGGGCGGTCTTCTACGAGGATCTCGCGGGGGTCCTCAACGACCGTGGCCTAGACGGGGTCTCCGAGCGGATCGGCGACCTGCTGCGTGAGCGCCGCCCGTCAATCATCGTGATCGACAGCTTCAAGGCGCTCTCCGCCTACGCCGACGGCACCGGGTTCCGCCGCTTCCTCCACGTCATCGCGGGCCGCCTGAGCGCCTTCCCGGTCAGCTGCTTCTGGGTCGGCGAGTACGCCGAGCGCGAGATCGCCGAGGCGCCGGAGTTCGCGGTCGCCGACGCGGTCATCGCGCTCTCCACCACACGCGCCGGTGAGCGAGAGGCACGTGCGGTCAGAATCCTGAAGCTGCGCGGAAGCCGGGCCGCCTCCGGCGAGCACGCCTACCGCATCAGCGCGCGCGGGATCGACGTCTTCCCGCGCCTCGCCGACCCCGCCGACGTCTCGAGCTACGCCGTCGGCGACCAGCGGCTCTCCTCGGGCATCGCCGCGCTCGACGAGATCCTCGCGGAGGGCTATTGGCAGGGTGCGTCGACCCTCTGCGCGGGCCCCTCGGGCTGCGGCAAGACGCTCATGGGCATGCACTTCATCTTCAACGGCGCGCGCAACGGCGAGCCGGGAGTGATCGCCGCCTTCCAGGAGAACCCGATCCAGCTCGAGCGGATCGTCGGTGCCTTCGGCTGGTCGATCGAGGAGCCCGCGGTGGAGGTCATGTATCGGTCGCCGGTCGACGTCTACATCGACGAATGGGTCTATGAACTTCTCGCGCGCATCGCGCGCACGGGCGCCAAACGCGTGCTGATCGACAGCCTCACCGACCTGCAGTTCGCCTCTGCCGACGCCGTCAGGTTCCGCGAGTTCATGTACTCGCTCGTGCAGCGCCTGTCGCGCGACGGAGTGAGCCTGTTCATGACCTCCGAGTTGCCAGACCTCTTCACGGTCACCCGGCTGTCGGAGTTCGGCGTCTCGCACGTCGCCGACAACGTCATCGTCCTGCAGTACGTCCGCGACCACTCCGCGGTCGGGCGTGCCCTCATCGTGCTCAAGACCCGCGCCAGCCGGCACCGTCCGCAGATTCTCGAGTTCAAGATCACCGATCAGGGCATCGTGCTGGGCGCCCCGCTGGGTGACGCGGTCCCCGACGCCTGAGGATCGGCGTCACATTCCTGCCACGGGGCAGTATCGCCGGCGGCGAGTCCGGGAAGCACGCCGAGCGTTCACACGTTCGGATGCGCCATTGGGCGCCAGACAGGAGGTCGATCGATGGCACATTCAGCGACAGGACGCCGCGCGGCGGTCCGAGACAGGGCTCGCACGCCGGCACAGTGGTACTGCCTGGTCGCGGGGCTCGCGCTGCTGCTGGCGGGAATCCTCGGCTTCCTCTCGGACGCGAGCTTCGACACGGGCAACGCCGTGCAGGGCGACAAGTTCCTCGGCTTCGAGGTCAATGCGATCCACAACCTGGTCCACGCGGCGTCCGGACTGCTGCTGCTCGCCGCCTCGCCCAGGCGAGCGTCCGCGCGCGTCGTCGCACTCGGCTTCGGACTCGTCTACGGCCTTGTGGCGATCATCGGCCTGATCGACGGTGAGGACGTGCTCGGAATCATCCCGATAATCAACGGTCCCGACAACATGCTCCACGTCGCGCTCGCGGCGCTCGGCGTGATCACCGCCCTGATCTCGCGGAACGACGACCGCGGCCGCGGGAGGACGGTGCTCGAGCGTGAGCCCGACGACCGTCGCTTCTCGCACGGCGAACCCACGACCACCGGCACGGCACAGGCGACCGACCGCCGCTGACCGCCGATGCCACGACACGCTGCCACCCGCCGGGGCTGGGAGCGTGCACCGGCCGCCGCCGGCGTAGTCGTCGGCGGCGTCCTCGCGGTCGTAGCGGCGCTCCGGCGGAGCAAGCCGGTCCACCCGGCCGAGGCCGCAT
>JBOGYU010000262.1:0-6686 GCA_050696935.1 Solirubrobacteraceae bacterium
GCCCCAGGCGAGCGGCGGCGCGCCGCGCCGGCGGGCCTGGGCACCGAGCACGGCTCCGAGCGTGGCGAGCAGGAGGATGCCGGGGATGGCGGTGAGCCGGAAGACGGCGGTGATGCTGCGGCCAGCCTCGTCCACCCCGCCGGTGAGCGCATCGGCCGCCAGCGCGACCGGCGCGCCGACGATCGTGACGAAGCCCGAGTAGGCGGGGGTCGAGGCGAGCAGGCCGTCGAGCCCGCTGTGCTGGAGCGCCACGTACGCGGGCCACGCCTCGTTCAGGAAGTCGCCGTTCCAGTACGGGTCGCGCGACCCGAGGAGCAGCACGAGCGCCGCCGCCAAGAGGGCGGCGCCGATCACGGGCAGCGTGCCGGGGGCTGGACGGCGCACACTCGGTGTATCGGCCGCGGGCGCCGGAGCGTTGAGGGGCGTCAGGCCCGGGACATGTACGAGCCCGAGCGCGTATCGACCTTCACCCGATCGCCGATGTTCACGAACAGCGGCACGTTGACGACGGCGCCGGTCTCGAGCGTCGCCGGCTTGTTCCCGCCGCCGGAGGCCGTGTCGCCCTTCACGCCCGGCTCGGTGTGCGTGACCTCGAGCTCGACGGAGGCGGAGAGCTGCAGGTCGGACGGCCGGTCGTCGATGTACAGCAGGTCCACGCTCTCGTTGGGCTTGACCCACTTCAGCGTCTCCGCGAACGACGTCTCGGGGATGGCGATCTGCTCGTACGAGCTCTCGTCCATGAAGTGCGCGTCGGCGCCGTCGGCGTACAGGAACTGCATCTTGCGCGCCTCGGTGCGCACGGGCCGGAACTTCTCCCCCGCCCGGAACGTCCGGTCGATCACCGCGCCGTCGGCCGCCCGCCGGAGCTTGGTCCGCACGAACGCCCCGCCCTTGCCGGGCTTGACGTGCTGGAACTCGAGGATCTTGAAGACCGTCCCGTCCACGTCGATGTGGTTGCCGTTCTTGAACTGGTTCGTGGAGATCACAAGCGCATCAGTCTAGGCCGCGATCCCGCCGCCGACTGTCGAGTACGTCGGCCTCAGCCCGACGGAGTCGACGCTCGGCGCTCCCGCGGCGCGGATGCGGGAGAGCGTCTGGGCGCGACGGGCGATCGCCTGGTCCCAGCTGACGCGGAGCACGCGCTCGCCGTGCGCCTCGAGGAGGGCCTGGCGCTCGGCGTCGTCCTCGCGCGCGAGTTTGTGGTCGTGCCAGGCCGCGCCGTCGGCCTCGACGACGAGGTGCGCCCGCGGCCAGCGGAAGTCGGGGACCACTCGGCGGCCGCCGAGGACGAGCGGGACGTTGACGTCGGGATGGGCGAGCCCGCCGTCGAGCATGAGGTCCAGCACGGCGTCCTCCAGCTCGCTCCGGGTCGGCGCGGTGCCGGTGGCGACGACGCGGGCGAGGTTGCGCACGCCGCGCCGGGGCCGGAGGCGGTCGAGCACCTCGATGAGCTGCCGGACGTGGACGAGCTGCAGCGACTGTGCCTGGCGGACCGCGCGCCGCAGCGGCGCGTAGCCCACCACCGAGGCCAGATCGAGCAGCGTCCGAGCCGGCGAGGTCACCCGGGATGCCGTCGTGACGGACGACGTCCTGCGGATCGAGCATGTACGTCCGGTGCACCCGCAGCCCTCGGTGCACGCGGGTCGCCGTGCCGAGCACCGTCACCTCGAGGTGCCGGTCGTCCCAGCGCACGAAGCCGTAGAGCGCCGCGGCGGAGTAGTGGCTGAGGACGGCACCCGGCCCGCAGGCCTTCACCGCGGCCAGGAACCGCCCTAGGAGCGGCGGGTTGGCGTGGCCGACCGCGTACACGCGCTGGTACATCGGGTGCAGCCGGCCGTTCCCCACCCGCACGCTGACGGCGTCCGGAGACAGGCCGCACGCGCGACGCTCGTCGAGGGAGAGCACGCCCCGCTCCTCGGCGGCCAGGCGAGCGACCCGCACGTCGGGCCGACTGTCGAGTTCGTCGGCCTCACGCCGATGAACTCGACGCTCGGCGGCTTTGACCCCGTCCATGCGGGTGACGGTGGCACGCATCGAGTGAACGGACAACACGCGTCTGCATCGAACCACGCGCGGGGTTGCGCCGTACGGTCCTTCTGCCGCGCGGCGGCTCGTGACGATCCCGATCAGCCACTACTGCGAGAAGGCGCGGTGGGCGCTCGAGCGGGCCGGGCTGGAGTTCGTGGAGGAGCGGCACGTGCAGCGCGTGCACCGCGTGCCGGCGCGACGGGCCGGTTGGTGGGGCGACGGTTCCCGTGCTTGCCGCGCCCGGGGGGTGCTAGGGAAGTCCCAGCAGGTCCCGGAGTACGCGGACGAGCGGGTCGCGCCCGCGCTGAGGATGTTCCGGGAGCACCGGCTCAGGCGGCGGTGATGGCGACGCCGACCAGGATGATCAGCAGCACGACGGCGGCGAGGTAGCCGAACACGAGCCCGGCGATCGCCAGCCCGCGGCCGGACTGGGTCCCGCCCGAGCGCGCGATCTGGCGGAGCGCCACGTGCCCGCAGGCGATCGCCGCGAGCGAGCCGAGCCACCACATCCACACCAGGCCGAGGACGAACGAGCCGATCGCGAAGCCGTTCGTCCGGCTCGCCGGCTGCACGAAGACCGGGCGCTGGGCGGGCGGCGGCGCGGGGGGCGTGACGTCGGCGGTCAGCCTCTCGAGCTCCGAGCACAGGCGCGCGCCGTACACCGCGGACAGCCGCTCGTCCAGCTCGTACGGGTCCAACCGGCCCTCGATCGCGGCGGTCCGCAGCCGCTCGGCCGTCGCCTCGCGATCGGCGTCTGAGGCACGCAGTTGAGGGGGATCGGGCGGCATCTACGGGTGTGGTGCAAGAGTAGTCCCACGGCGAAGGCGCTCGTTGAGCGCCGCGCCCGCGCCCGCCGCGATCCGCCCGTGACGCTCGAGGTTCCATGTCCAGCCCTCGACGCGCGAGCCCGGGAGCGTGACCAGGCGCCCGTCCCGCAGCCGCGCCCAGACCACGGCGGCCCGCCGGTTCGGCGCGAGCTCCTCGACACGCACGACCTCCTCCCAGCGCAGCGTGCGGCGCATGATCATGCCCTGCTGCTGGGCGCCACGCTCTTGCGCTGAGCCCGCCCACAACGACCGAGGCCCGCCGGTCGGCGGGCCTCGGTTGGCACGGGAGGGAGGGCGTGCGGGTGGATCAGTTGCGAATCAGGTAGTAGACGTCGTCCGCGTTGAACGGGGCCCAGGCGGCGCCAGTCGTCACGTACGTGCGGCAGGTGCGCGACTGGTCGTGCGGCAGGCACGGGTTGAACGGGTTCACGAAGCCGGCCGCCGGGAGGTTGGCCTGCGGCGTGGTGTCGTCCGGGTCGTCCATGGCCAGGTCGGCCGCCAGGGTCCGGCTGCACTCCATGACGTTCGGGACGTCGTCGTTGTCCTGGTCGTCGGCGCCGTCGCGCACGCCGTCGCCGTCGCTGTCCGAGTCGACGTGGCTGGTGCCGCCGTAGGCGAGCGGGTAGGGCGACTCCTTGTCGTACATCTGGTCCCAGAGGGAGCGGTTCATGCACCCGCGCGTCTCGTCGAAGTTCGACAGGCCGTCGGCGTCCTCGTCGCGCTCGCCGTCGTCGAGGAAGTCGTTGCCGTCGTCGTAGTAGAGGCGCTCGGCCGTGGTCGGGGCGCCGGTGGCAGCCGGGTCGGCCGCGCCGTCGCTGCGATCCATGTCGCGGATGTCGTAGAACATGCGCGACGCCCACCAGTCGGCGCTCGGGTCGAACAGCTCGGTGCCGACGTCGGCGAGCGCAACCTGGTCATAGCCCGCGGCCTGCGCCCACACCAGGAACTGGCCGTGCTTGTCGTAGCCGTCCGCCGCGAGCGTCGGCGTCCTGCGGCCGGTGCCGCCGGCGCGGGCGCTGATCGAGTACGACTCACCCGCGGAGTAGGTCAGCGGCGACAGGCCGCCTCCCGTGAACTTCCACAGGTCGTACTCCTCCTTGAGCGTCAGCGAGTCGCCGTCGTGGTCCGTGTTCGCGTCGGTCTGGTCGAGCGCGTTCGGGTACGGGCGCTTCTCCGGGTACGGCAGGAAGGTGTTGGCGTCCTGGTGCTCGTCGTCGTTGAGGTCGCGGGCCGAGGCGTGCTCGTAGCCGTCGGAGACCCCGTCGCCGTCGCTGTCCGAGCTGCACGGATCCAGCTTGAGCGCCTTCTCGACCTCGTCGGTCAGCAGGTCGTTGTCGTCGTCGGTGTCGACGCGGTTGACCTGGCCGTCGCCGTCGCAGTCCGCATCCGGGTCCGCCGCCGGCGGCTTCGGCGGGGCGGGCGGCTTCTCGGGGCCGACGATCGGGGAGCGCTTGCCCTTGGTGAAGCGCTTGCCGAACCGCTTGGCCAGCACGCGCACGTTCAGCCGCGTCGGCACGGGCGTGCCGTTCACGACCCGCAGCACCTTCTCGATGCGCTTGGGGAGCGTGACGCGCAGCAGCTTGCGGGTGCCCTTCTCCGCCTTCACGAAGACGGCCTTGGCCCCGCGGCGCTTGAACGCCACGGTGTTCCGGTTCACGCCGGGCCGGAAGAACCGGCCGCGGACCGTCAGCGTCTCGCCGACGAACACGTTCTTGGGGGCGATGTCCTTGACGACCGGGGTGCGCTGCTTCTTGCGCTTGGCGGCGTCGGCGGTGGCGGTACCCGCGACGGCGGGCACCAGCAGCGCGGCGAGCGCAGCCATAAGGCCGGCGCGGCGCAGCATCGGGCGGGTGCGGGCTCGAGTCTCCATCGAGCCCGATATCGGCGCGCCCCGCCCGGGGCTTGAGTCAGTCGACCGTGACGAGGTCTTTCGTCGTCCCGGAGAGCACGCGATGGCCGTCCGCCGTGACCGCCACGAGGTCCTCGATCCGCACGCCGCCGCGGCCGGGCAGGTACACGCCCGGCTCGACCGTCACGACGTTCCCGGCGGCCAGCCTGGCCTCCGCGGTCCGGGCCAGCCGCGGGGCCTCGTGGACGTCGAGCCCCACGCCGTGGCCGAGGCCGTGGCCGAAGTGCTCGCCATGGCCCGCCTCCTCGATGATCGCCCGCGCCACGGCGTCCACCTCGCGGCCCTCCCGGCCCGGGCGCACGGCCGCCAGCCCCGCCTCCTGGGCCCGCCGCACCAGCTCGTACGCCTCGGCCAGGTCGTCCGGCAGCTCGCCGGTCGCCCACGTGCGGGTGCAGTCCGAGCAGTAGCCGTCCAGCCGGGCCCCGATGTCCAGCGTGACGAGCGTCCCGGCGGGGATCTCCGCGTCGGCCGGGACCGCGTGCGGGAGCGCGCCGCGCTCCCCGGAGGCGACGATCGAGGAGAAGCTCGGCTCGTCGGCGCCGAGCCGGCGCATGTCGTGCTCGAGCGCGAGCGCCACCTCGCGCTCGGCCCGCCCCACCAGCCCCTGCTCGCGCAGCGTCCCGTAGACCTCGTCGGCGAGCGCCGCGGCGGCGGCGATGCGCTCGACCTCTCCGGGCTCCTTGACCGCCCGCAGCTCCTCGACCGCGCCCCCGGCCGGTACCAGCTCGATCCGGTCCGGCACCACCTCGCGCAGGCGCCTGTGGCGGCGGACGGAGACGTGGTCGTCCTCGAACCCGAGCCGCAGCTCGCCCGCCGGCCAGCCGTCGCCGAGCGCGGTCACGAAGTCCTGCGGGCCCTGCTCGACGTCGAAGCCGTCGACCTGCGCCGCGGCCTGCTCGACGTAGCGGAAGTCGGTCACGAACCGCCGCACGTCGCGCCCCACGACGGCCATGCCGTTCGAGCCCGTGAAGCCGGTCAGGTAGCGCAGGTTGACGAGGTCGGTCACCAGCAGGAGGTCGACCTCGAGCCGCTCGGCGACCCGGTCGGCGCGGCTCACAGCGCCGCCTTGAGCGCCTCGAGCGCCTCGCGGTAGCCGTCCACGCCCTTGCCGGCGACCTTCGCGACGGCGACCCCCTCGAGCACGGAGGTGCGCCGCCAGGCCTCCCGGTGATCGACGTCGGAGAGGTGCACCTCGACGGCCGGCAGCCCGGACACCTCGACGGCGTCGCGCAGCGCCCACGAGTAGTGCGACCACGCGCCGGGGTTGAGCAGCAGGCCGTCGGCGTAGTCGCCGGCCTTGTGCAGCTCCTCCACGTACTCGCCCTCGTGGTTGGACTGGAAGAACCGCGCGTCGAGCCCCAGCTCGTGGGCGAAGCGGTCGATCCGCCGCTCGAGCTCGGAGAAGCTCAGCCCGCCGTAGATCTCGGCGGGCCGGCGGTCGAGCGCGTCGAGGTTGACGCCGTGCAGGACGGCCACGCGGTTCCTCATCCGCCCAGCAACTCTGCCACGGACGCGCGCAGCTCGCCTTCCGGCACCGGGCGGCCCGGCCGCACGTCCCCCGGCGCCTCGACCAGCACGAAGCCCACGCGCCCCGCGCGCCGCTTCTTGTCGCGCTGCACCGCGTCCAGCACTGCGCCCGGGTCCACGTCGCGGTCGAGCGCGACCGGCAGCCCGCGGGCCGCGAGCAGCGCGGCGACCTCCGCGCGCAGCTCGCGCTGGCCGGACAGAGTCAATGCCGCCAGCAGCCCCAGCCCCACGGCCTCGCCGTGGCGGTAGCGGCGGTACCCCGTCGCGGTCTCGATCGCGTGCCCGACCGTGTGGCCGAGGTTGAGCACCTGCCGGCGCCCGCCGTCGCGCTCGTCGGCCGCGACAACGGCGAGCTTGGTGCGCGCGCACGCGAGCACGAGGTCGCGGTCCAGCGC
>JBOGYU010000263.1:0-6639 GCA_050696935.1 Solirubrobacteraceae bacterium
GCACCGGTCTGCGCGGGCTGCGGGACCGGGTCGACGCGCTCGACGGCCGGCTCGACGTCGACTCGCCCCCGGGCGAGGGCACGACCGTCACGGTCGAGATCCCGCTCAGTCGCTAGCCGCGACCGAGAGGACGGGCGGCAGGTTCGCCGCCGCCTCGAACCAGGTCGCGCCCGCGTCGGCGGAGCCGAAGACGGATCCGGACGTCGCGCCGAAGTAGAGCTGGAGCGCCTCGCCCTCGCCGATCCAGTCGAACGCCTCGCGCAGGATCGTGAGGTAGGCGTCCTCGGCCGGGAGGCCGTCGCCGCGCGGCGTCCAGCTCGCGCCGGCGTCGCGCGTCTCGTACACGCGCAGGCGGCCGTCGGGCGTCACGCGGTCGACGTCGGCGATCAGCGGGATCACGTAGGCGCTGTCGGCGTCGGCGGGGTCGACGGCGAGCGGGAAGCCGAAGTCCGAGGGCAGGCCGGCGGCGATGCTCGTCCACGTCCGGCCGGCGTCGTCTGAGCGGTAGACGCCGCCGTGGAACTGCATGAACATCCGCTCCGGCCGCGTCGCCGCCCGCCGCAGCCGGTGCACGCAGAGGGCGATCTGGTCCTCGGGCGCGTCCTCGGGCATGTACCGGGCGACGATGCCCTCGTTGCCGGGGCTCCAGGTGGCGCCACCGTCGTCGGTCAGCCACACGCCCGCGGCGGAGATGCCGACGGCGAGCCGGTCCGGCTCGCCCGGCCAGGTCGCGATCGAGTGCAGGCACAGCCCGCCGGCGCCCGGCTGCCAGCGGTCGCGGCTGGGGTGCTCGAACAGCCCCCGGTTGAGCTCGAAGGTGGCGCCGCCGTCGCGGCTCACGAACAGCACGCCCGGGTCGCCGCCCGCGTACACCAGGCCGTCGCCCTCGCCGGGCACGATCACCCAGATCCGCTCGAGCGCGGCGTCGCCGCCCTCGGGCAGCGCGACGCCCTCGGCCTGCTCCCACTCGCCGGCGGGGTCGTCGGCGTACCAGACCTTCGGCCCGTAGAAGGGAGAGGTGACGGAGGCGAGCACGCGGCCGGAGCGCGGGTCGCGCAGCGCGTACTCGACCGGCTCGCCGGCGAAGGCGCGCGCGGTCACGTCGAACGCGCCGCCCGGCTCGCCCTCGAGCACGATCAGGCCCTTCTTCGTCCCCACGAGCAGCTCTGTCATCGGCCCCCCGAGATCGCCGGCAGCACGTCGATGCAGTCGCCGGCGCCCACCTGGGTGTCCTGCGCGCCGGGCTCGCCGTTCACGAACACGTTGATGTGCCGCCGCAGCTCGCCGCGCTCGTCGAG
Source organism: Solirubrobacteraceae bacterium (assembly GCA_050696935.1). Taxonomy (GTDB): domain Bacteria; phylum Actinomycetota; class Thermoleophilia; order Solirubrobacterales; family Solirubrobacteraceae; genus DASSUW01. The sequence continues at coordinate 1,299 of JBOGYU010000263.1, forward strand.
GATCCAGCCCTTCGCGGCGGGATGCTCGCGCTCGAGCTCCAGCAGCAGCTCGCCCACCGAGCCGCCCTCGAGCGCGTGCTCGGAGCGATCCCCGGCGAGCCGCTTGAGGGGCTGGCGGAGGCGGACGACGGCCATGGCCCGGATCCTATGCGACGACCGTCAGGCCCTGTAGATCTCGGCGCCCGGGACCTCGGCCAGCGCCTTCTTGAAGCGCTTGTACCGTCCGGCGAGGGTCACCACGATGAACGGCCCCGGAGCGCGATCGCCTGGACCAGGCGGTCGATCAGCTTCTGGTCGTCCCCCCAGCGGGTGACGCGGACGGCGACCAGGTAGACGGGCGCCCGGTCCGGCAGGTGGCGCATGAGCTTGCGGGCGAGGCCGCCGCGCTTGACGCGCCGCTCGCTCGGCCTCGGCCCGCTCCTGCTCTCCGCGCTCGACGAGGAACCCGTAGGCGAGCTCGCAGCTCGGGAGGACGGCGTCGGGGTCGCCCTCGATCGCGCGGTCGAGGAGCTCGAGGCCCTTCGCGTCGCCCTCCCGCAGCCGGGCGCTGCCGACCCAGTGGGCCGCGACGGGGTGGTCCGGGTCGGCCTCCAGCGCCGACTCGAAGACGGGCCGGGCCGCGCGCTCGTCCTCGAAGCGGACGCTCAGCAGCGCGAGCTCCACGCGCTCGTCCGCGCCTGCCGGCCCGGAGGAGCGCAGCTCGTCGTAGCGCTCGCGCGCGGCGCGCGCCTCCTCGTGCGCCTGCCGCCAGGACTCGTCGACGTCCATGCGGTAGCGCTCGTCGAAGCGTACGAGCAGGTCGTGCTCGCTCATGCCGAGCAGGGCGTTCGCGGCCGTGCGGTCGGGCCGTTCGGCGCCGGCCGCGGTCGCGTCCTCTCCGCACACGGAGAGGCCCTCGAGCCGGTCGGCGAGGGACGGGTGCGTGTCGGCGATGCCGGTCTCCTCGGCAAGCGGCCGGTGAGGTCGACGCGGACCAGCGCACCGGCGGCCGCCGTCGGGGAGGTCGCCTCGGCGGCGGCGCGGTCGGCGACGTACTCGTCCTGGCGGGCGAGGGCGAACGAGTAGGCGGCGAAGTATGGCGAGTACCACTCGAAGAAGCGCCGGAAGAGCCAGATCCCCCGCGACCTGCGCTCCTTCAGGGCGTGGAGCAGGTTCGCGTAGGTGCGCCGGAGGCGGTAGATCCAGCCGGCGAAGCGCGAGTGGTTGCCGGAGAGGTGGCCGAACTCGTGCGCGAGCACGGCCTTGAACTGCTCCGCCGAGATCGCCTGGAGCAGGGGCAGGCCGACGAGCAGGAAGTTGCGGCTGGGTCCCATCACGCCGAAGCGCGGCAACTGCACCACGCCCGCGTTGAGCTCGTCGTCGAGCAGCAGTCGATGGATCCGCGGCGCGTCCAGGCGCTTGCGCGTCTCGTCGACGACGTCCCACAGCGCCGGCGCCTGCTCGCGGGAGATCGCCACGCCCTCGGGCTCGGGCAGGCGGAACCACAGCGAGCGCAGCACGACGAACACGACGATCACCAGCGGCCAGGCGCGTCCCGGAAGGCCTGCTCCTCGCGCGTCAGCCCGGCTGGTGAGTCCGTGCCGGCGACGACGAAGTCTCCGTAGGTGGACAGCCGCGGCCGCCGCGCCACCCGGTCGGCGGCCACCAGGTCCGCGTTCCCGAGCGGGGCCACCAGCTCGACCTCGTCTGCCGCGGCGGCTATCACCGCGAACGTGGTCGCACCCGCCCGCGACCACTGGCTGAGGTTCCAGTAGTCCGAGACGTACATGACGTTCGCGGGCGTGGAGGCCACGAGCGCGTCGACGCCCTCGGCCGCCATCGCCTCCCGCAACCGTGACCGGTTGGCGAGCGGCTGCCCGGCGCCGTGGCTCGACATCGCGGGCACGCTACCGCGGCCGCGGGTTTCAGCCGTCGCGGACGGTCTGCCAGGAGTGCCACGCGATGCGCACGATCACGAGCGTGATCGCGAGGCCGATCAGCGGGTCAGCGACGTCGGCTCCCAGCGCGACGGCGGCCGCGGAGGCGACCACCGCCAGGCTCACGTACGCGTCGGCGCGCGCGTGGGCGCCGTCGGCGACCAGCGCCGTGCTGCCGAGCCGCCGCCCGGCGCTCGACCGGATCCCGGCGGCCGCCCAGTTGCCGGCGAAGCCGATCAGGCCCGCGATCGCGAGGGCGCCCAGGTACTCGGGCTCGCGCGGCTCGATCAGCCGGTGGATCGCCTCGTAGCCGGCCACGCACGCACTGACGAAGATCGCGAGCACCACGGCGAGGCCGGCCCGGCGCTCGGCGCGGGCGCTGCGGAGGGCGAAGGCGATAGCGAGCGGGAATGCCGTCGCCGCGTCGCCGAAGTTGTGGATCAGGTCGGCCAGCAGCGCCACGCTGCCGGACAGGAGGAAGACGGCCGTCTGCGCGAGGGCGGTGAGGGCCAGCACGAGCAGCGCCCAGCCGACGGCGGCCAGCCCTGCGCGCGAGCGCTTGACCGAGGGATCGACGAGGCCGTGGGCGTGCCCGTGGGCGTGCACGTGGTGGGTCACGTCCGCTCCCGATCCGCCGGGGGAGGTGCCGACCAGTCGAGCGCCGCGTGGTCGAGGTGGTTGCGGACCTCGTCGAGCAGCACGGCGACGTGTCCGTCGTGGAGCCGGTAGAGGATCGCGCGGCCGTCGCGGCGGGTCGCCACGAAGCGCAGGTGGCGGAGGACTCGCAGCTGCTGGGAGGTCGCCGAGGGGGTGAGCCCGGCTCGCTCGGCCAGGTCGCCGACGCCCGCCTCGCCGTCGCGGAGCGCGTAGAGCAGCCGCACGCGCGAGGGCGTCGACAGCGCCTGCATGAGCTCGGCGATCGCGACCGCTTCGCGTTCGCCCGGCGGCTGCGCTCGTCGCAGGTCGGCGTGGACATGGGCGTCCGGCATCGCCCGGCCACTATATCCGCACAGCTATGCGGACGTACGCCGATGGTCGTGGGAATCTCGGGGATTCGTCGCGTGTAGGCCGGCCGCGGTCAGCCCCGGTCACCATGAGTCGGTGTCGAACACGAAGGAGAGCCACCCATGAAGGCGATCGTCCAGTCCGGGTACGGGGAGCCGGAGCGGGTGCTCGGGCTCGAGGAGGTCGAGCGGCCTCCGGTCGGCGCCGACGGCGTGCTGATCCGGGTGAAGGCCACCAGCGTGAACACGCCGGACTGGATCGTCGTCGCCGGCGTGCCGTACGTTCTGCGGCTGAGGTCCGGGCTCCTGCGGCCGTCGATGCCGGTGCGAGGGACGGATGTCGCCGGCGTCGTGCAGGAGGTCGACACGGCGGTGACCGATCTCCGACCGGGCGATGAGGTGTTCGGCTCGCTGTGGGAGAACGCGCGCATGCTGCACCCACCCGGCACCTTCGCCGAGCTCACGGTGGCGCCGGCGAGCCAGGTCATCGAGAAGCCGGCCGGGCTCTCCTTCGAGGAGGCTGGTGCGGCGGTCATGTCGGGGCTCACCGCGCTGATCGCCATGCGCGACGTGGGGCGAGTCGGGCCGGGCACTCGCGTGCTGATCAACGGCGCATCGGGCGGCGTGGGGACGTTCGCCGCGCAGATCGCCAAGGCGCTCGGAGCGGAGGTCACCGCGGTGTGCAGTACCCGGAACCTCGAGCTGGTGCGGTCGCTCGGCGCGGACCACGTCATCGACCACACCGCGCAGGACTTCACTCGCGGCGAGCACCGCTACGACGTGATCCTCGACAACGTGATGAACCACCCGCCCTCCGCGACGGCTCGCGTCCTGGCACCGTCCGGGATCCTCATCCCGAACAGCATCGGGAACACGGGCGGCCTGCTCGCCGGCCTCCCGAGAATGGCGCGGGCGAGACTGATGGGTCGATCGACCGACGTGAAGTTCGTGACCTGTGTCGTGAACCGCGAGAACCTGAGCGCCCTCGCCGCGTTCCTCGGATCCGGCGACGTCCGCGTCGTCATCGACGAGACCTACGCGCTCGAAGCCGCTCCGGCTGCGGTGGCCCACATGCTGGGCCACCACGCCCGCGGGAAGGTCGTCATCACGGTGTAAGTCGCGGCCCGGGCAAGGCCACCCGGACGTCTTGAATCGTCCTCGGTTGCAGTGCCCGAGGCGATGGTTCAGCATCGCGCACATGCGGAGCGACCGGGTTCGTGCGCGTTCTGCGGGGCCCGCCGGGGCTCCGGGGATGTCGGCGACTGCGGCCGCTCACCTCGAGTCGGGCGAGCTCGCCCTGTCGGAGGGGCGGTGGCAGGATGCTCGCGGCTCGTTCGAGGCGGCGCTCGCGCTCGAGCAGACGCCCGAGGCGCACGAGGGCGTCGCGTGGGCGGCGGTATGGGTCAACGAAGGCGATCGGGCCATCGCGGCGTTCGACAGCGCACACCGGCTCTACCTCCAGCGAGACGACCGGCGCGGTGCCGCGCGCGTGGCCGGCTGGCTCGCCTGGAGCTACGGTTCGTTCCGCGGTCAGCCGGCGGTCGCCGGAGGCTGGGCGGAGACGGCACGGCGGCTCCTCGACCGGCTCGAGCCCGGGCCCGAGCACGCCTGGCTTGCGGCCTTTGGCGGCATGAGCGCGCTCAGAGGCGGCGACACCGCGGCGGCGATCCGACTTGCCCGCGAGGCCGCCGAGGTCGGACGCACCGTGGGGAGGCGCGACCTGGAGGCGATGGGGCGGGCGGTCGAGGGGGAGGCGCTGGTTGCGGAGGGCGAGTTCGCCGAGGGCCTGCGGCTGCTCGACGGCGCGGCGGCGACGGCGATCGCGAGCGCGACCGACGACTTCGCCTGCGTCACCACCACCTGCTGCTCGATGCTGGCCGCCTGCGAGCTCGCCGGCGACGTCGATCGAGCCAGCCAGTGGTGCCAGGTGACCACCGAGTACGCGCTCCGCTACGGGATGCGCAACATCTTCGCGATCTGCCGCACGTCGTACGCCGGCGTGCTGATCTCGTGCGGGCGCTGGCGGGAGGCCGAGGCAGAGCTCGAGCAGGCGGCGCGCGAGTTCGCCGCGATCCGCCCGGGCCTGCCCAGCCAGGCGACCGCACGGCTTGCCGAGCTGCGGCGCCGTCAAGGCCGCTTCGCCGAGGCCGCGGAGCTGTTCGCGCAGGTCGAGGGCCGACGTGACGCCCTGCTGGGCTCGGCCGCGCTGGCGCTTGCGCGTGAGGACGCAGAGCGCGTCTGCGATCTCGCGGAGCGGTTCCTGCGCCAGACTCCCGCCCGCGACCGCGCCTGGCGCGCCCTCGCGCTGGAGGTGCTCGTCCGGGCGCGCGCCGCGCGCTCGGAGCTGGAGGCCGCCGAGCGAGGGCTCGAAGAGCTGCGGTCGATCGCGGCCGCGGCTCCGGTCGAGTCGCTCCAGGCGCT
>JBOGYU010000264.1:0-6625 GCA_050696935.1 Solirubrobacteraceae bacterium
CGTGTGCTACGGCAGCGAGGGCGGGAACGCGAGCACGTTCCGGATCCCGCCGTCGGCGACCATGGTGCCGCGCGCGCTCCCCGGCCCCCAGTCCGGGTGCGAGAGGTCGCAGATGAAGTGGATCGTGCCGTCCACGTCGGCGGTGATCGGCGAGCCGGACTCGAAGTGGATCATGATCGTGCCGTCCCGGCCGCGGCCGGGCCGATCGACCTTGATGTTGTAGTCGCCGAACGTCACCACCGACCCCGCGCGCGCGGGCTTGCCGGCGGCGCCACCCCAGGTCCCGTGCAGGACCTGGTCCTCGGTGATCGACACGCTGAAGCTGGCGTCGCGGACGGTCCAGCCCTCCTCGCCGACCCACTCCTCCGAGACGACGTAGGCCGTATAGCCGTGGTCGGGGTGGAACACGCCGCCGGCGAGCGTCGCACCGTCGATCTGCCACGGACCGACCGGGGTGGGTGCGTCCGCGCCGGTGAAGTCCAGTCCGAAACGCCGCAGGTAGAAGCGCTTGGCCTCCTCCACGTAGGCGGCCACCGCGGCGCGGTCGCGTCCCATCACGTCGCGCTGGAACGCGAGCACGGCGTCGGGGTCGGTGATCGACCCGGCGCTCGCCGGGCCCTCCGCGATGTACACCAGAAGCTTGCGGAACCCCTCGGGCGTCGGCGCCGCGCACCGGCCGCGCGCACCGGCCGCCACGCCGGGTGCGGCAAGCAACGCCGCGCCGCCCGCCAGCGTCGCCGCACTTCCGAGCATGCCGCGCCGCGTCAGCTGCGACTCCATGATCCGAACCTCCTCGGTGGTGGTGGACGCTGCTTGGACCGTGACCGGTGGTAGACGGTTCAGAATCGCCGGCGCGGTTCGCGGGTCAAAGCAGACGAGTGACCATCCGCCGTCCCCTCATGATCACCCTCGTCGCGGCCGGCGCCCTCATCGCCGGCTGCGGCGGTGGCACGGCAGGTGCGCCGGACGACCGGCCGCAGTCAACGGACGCCACCGACGAGCTGCGAGTGAGCACGGGCGGCTGGAAGACCGACTTCACGCGCCACTCGGTGCCGCTCGGCGAGTTCATCTCCGGCGGCCCCCCGCGCGACGGGATCCCACCGATCGACGAGCCCAAGCCGGTCGCGATCGCCGCCGCCGACGAGTGGCTGGACGCCAAGGAGCCCGTGCTCGTCGTCGAGGTGGGCGGGAAGGCGCGTGCCTACCCGATCCAGATCCTCGTCTGGCACGAGATCGTCAACGACCGCCTCGGCGGGCGGCCGATCGCCGTCACCTACTGCCCGCTCTGCAACTCCTCGCTCGTGTTCGATCGCCAAGTCGACGATGTCGGGCTGCTGCGCTTCGGCACCACCGGCAACCTGCGCCACTCCGACCTGGTGATGTGGGACGACCGCACCGAGTCGTGGTGGCAGCAGCTCACCGCCGAGGCGGTGGTCGGTGAGCTGACCGGCACGCGGCTCGAGGTGCTGCCGTCGCAGACGCTGAGCTGGGCCGACTTCAAGGTGCGCCACCCCGACGGCGACGTGCTCTCGCGCGACACCGGCCACGACCGCGAGTACGGGGCCAACCCGTACGAGGGCTACGACGACCCCGACTCGCAGCCGTTCCTGCTCGAGGGCGCGCCCGACCGGCGCCTGCCGCCCAAGGAGCGCGTCGTCGCGATCCGCGACGGCGACGGCGCCGTCGTCGTGCCCTTCTCCCGGCTCGCGCGCGAGCCCGTCGCCCAGGTCGAGGCGCGCGGGGTGCCGGTGGTGGTCCTCTACAAGCGTGGCGTCGTCTCGCCGCTCGACGCGGCAGCGATCGCGGAGTCGCGCGACGTCGGCACCGCCGGCACCTTCGACCGTCGCCTCGACGGCCGGACGCTGAGCTTCGAGCCGGCTGGGGATGGCCGCTTCCGCGACCGCGAGACCGGCTCGACATGGGACGTGACCGGCCGCGCGACCGCCGGGCCGCTCGCCGGCAGCCGCCTGCCACCCGTCGTCAGCGACCAGCAGTTCTGGTTCGCGCTCGCGGCCTTCCTCCCCGACGCCCGCATCGTCGGCGGCTGACGCCTACGCTTCGAGGCGCCCTCCGTTCGACGTTAGCCGGCGCTCTCCAACTTAATTCCCGCAGGGGAGATCATGTCGAGCCCTCTCGCGGCTCGGCTCCCCAATCGCGCGCGGCGAGCGCCAGGTTGGCGACCGCGACCAGCGCCAGTAGCGCGGCGTACGTGCGTGCCTCCTCCAGCACGCTCGGCGCCTGCGCTGCAAACGTCAGGAGCAGCCCGCTGGCCGTGATCACCACCGCCAGGCCCAGCGGGTCAGCGTAGACGCCGGCGCGTCTCAGCAGGAGGCCGGCGACGGCCCCGAGGCCGGCTCCCACCATGTAGAGCCCCGCGATGTCGAGGTCCGGACGCGCCGCCCCGGCGAACACCATCGCCGCGCCCCATCCGACCAGTACGCAGGCCGTGGCCCAGTGTCCCCCGCGCCGGCCACCGGCCACTGCGGCGGCGAGATACGCGAGACCCACCACGAGCGGCGTCCAGTAGAAGCGGCGACCGTCGGGCACGACGGCGAGATTGAGCGCGAGCGCCCCCGAGAGGAACATGATCGCCTGGGCCACCCGGACACCGGGTGGCTTGCCCGTCAAGTTCGCGCCTCCACCGGGGAGACCGTACGCGAGCCGCGTCACCGACTGGGCTCGAGATGGAGCACCGCGTCCAGGTGGACGTTTCGGCCGACGATCCAGTCGACCGGACGTCGCGGTCGGACTCCGAGCTTGATCCGATCGACGGTTCCCGAGACGTGCAGGACGGCCCCGCCCTGGGAGTGGTGCCAGTGGGCGGTGAGCGGCACCTGCGCGTCGTGGCCACGGACGGTGAAGAGGGCGAGGACGACCATCGCTCCGTTCGGCGCGTGCTCGACGCGCTCGACGGCGATGCGGATCTCCGGGTGCTGCTTGACGGCCAGGAAGTCACGGGTGCGGAGATGCCAATCGCGCGGGGGCATCCGGGTGCTCACGCTGGAGGCGTCGATCCTGAGCCGTCCCCCCACGGTTGCGCCGTCGGCCCCCACCTCGACGGATCCGTTGACGCGCTTGAACCTGCCCTTGACGAAGTACAGGCCCATCTTGCGCACCTTGAAGCCGATGCGGGAACGCTCAGCCGACATGCGCCAGCTTCCCTGCGAAAGGACCTGCACCTCCCCGCCGGCGGCGGATGGCTCCCCGCGTGTTCCCGAAGACGTGCCCATGTCGCCTTCGACCCTCGCCAGACCGGAACGGTTCGCGTCGACGGCGGAACCTCGAGACGTCGAGACGGGTCGAACCGTCGTGGGATGGTCACGGCGACATCGCATATGCCACCGCCCCGACGATGCACTGGCATGCGCGTGGGCCGCGGGAGTTCCGCTCGCGCTGCTCTGGGTTGGACTGACAGTCCTGGATGGGCGCACCTACCACCTCGCTCCAGCGCTCGTGGCAGCTGCGCCGGCGATCGCCGCCAGGCTCCTCGGGTTGCCCGCCGACCCGCGCCGGCGGGCCCTGGGCGACGGAGACGAGCAGCTGCGTGATGCCACCCGGTGCGGCGGTCGCGCACCCGCGGCGTCGGACATGACCCGCTGTTGGGGCCCGCGCCACCGCCCCGCCAGCGCCGCCCCGGCGCTCGCCCCGCCACGGTGCGTCACGCCCGATCCGGCGACCCCTGCCGACGATCGGCTCCATGATCCGAGCCTTCTCATAGCGGTGGACGCCGGCACGGCCGCCTGCGGCCGGTCTCCGACGACAGGCCCCGGTCTCGACGACAGGCCCCGGCGCTCTTGTACGCGGCCTTGGACCGGCCCCCGGGCCTAAACGGTTCACACCACCGCGTCGCCTACGGGCTCGGCGTCGAGCTCGAGGACGACTGGCCGGCGGAGGGTCGCCGGCCGCGGACGTACGGGATTCGCGCCGACACCTGGGACCCGGAACCGTTCCGGCCGGCGGCGGGTCGAAGGCTGAAGATGGATGTCGCCGCCAGCTCCGCGCGCCGCCCGCTGCCCGCATGGCACCCTGTGCGAGATGGCGACGCGCGCCGGACAGCAGTGACCGCGGGAGCCGACGAGCACACGGACCTCGTGGCGCAGGCGCGCGCGGGTGACCGCGGCGCCTTCGAGGATCTCGTCCGGCTGCATGCGGACCGGCTCTACGCCGTCGTCCTCAGGGTGTCGGGGGACCCCCACGAGGCCGAGGAGGTCGTGCAGGAGACGTTCCTGCGGGCGTGGCGCAACATCGGCCGGTTCCAGGGGCGCTCGCGGTTCTTCACGTGGCTGTACCGGATCGGCGTCAACGAGGCCCGGCGCAGCCAGGAGCGGCGCAGGACGCGTCCTCAGTCGGCGCCGCTCGTCGACGCGGAGAACCAGGTTCCCGACGAGCGCCAGGCGCCCGCGGCGCGGGCGGAGGCGCACGAGCTGCGACGGGCGCTGGAGGCCGCGATCCTGGCGCTTCCGCTCGAGCACCGGATGCCGCTCGTGCTGCGCGACGTGGAAGGCCTCTCGACAGCGCAGGCCGCGGCCGTGATGGAGCTCGGCGAGGCCGCGTTCAAGAGCCGGCTGCACCGCGCGCGGCTGACGGTGAGGGCAGCCGTGGAAGACTTCGTCGCCCAGGAGGACGATCAGTGATCCGCCGAGCCCTTGCACGACGGCGCTTCATGCGCGATCACCGCTGGACCCAGGCGCACCTGTCGGACTACCTCGAGGGCGACCTGCAATCGAGAGAGCGTGAGCGCGCCGAGCAGCACGTGCACTGGTGCCCGGAGTGCCGCCGGGTGCTCGAGTCCCTGCGCCGCACCCTGAAGGGTCTGATGGAGCTGCGCGCGACCCCGGACGAGAGCATCGCTCCGAGCGTCATCGACCGGCTCCGGCGCGAGACCTGAGCCGTACGCCAACCTGGTCACCACCGGCGGTCGCGCTGATCCTGGCATCGAGCACGTCAGAAGGTGATGATCTGGTGGCCGTCCGCCACGAGCGAGCGGAGGCTTGGGTGCCCCCGGAAGTCGTCGAGGAACGGGATGTCGGCCGCCTCGACCTCGTCCTTGACGCCGTAGGCGCGCGAGCAGTAGACGCAGGCGCCGGCGACGACGTCGCGAACCTCCTCGAGGAGCCCGTGGTACTTGTGGCCGTCGTCCGCGAGCTCGGCGACCCACTTCACGCCCGCGCCGTCGAAGATGACGACGACCTCGTCGCCGGCCTCCTCGAACTCGCGCGCGCTCGTCAGGGCGTTGGCCATCCGGCCCATGCCCTCGGGGCGGTCGGTGTCGGCGAAGAGGATGATCGCGGCCTTCATGTGTGCCTCCCATGTCGTGGACGTCCTCGTGCTGTGACCCGCCCGGTCGGCTTGCGATTCGCGCGCTGATGCTCGACGCGCACGCCCGCCGCCGGCTGCTGCCGGCGCTCGATCCCATCGCCGCGGTGCTCGACGCCCGCGGAGTGCGGGCGTGGCACGCCACCGCGGCGGGGCTGGCCGTGGGCGTCGCCGCGTGCATCGCGGCCGGACTGGCGTTGTGGTCGGCGGCGCTGGGGCTGTGGCTGGGCAACCGCGTCCTGGACGGGCTCGACGGAGCGCTCGCGCGCCGCCGGGGCGCCACGGATCTCGGCGGGTTCCTGGACTTCGTGGCGGACTTCGTCGTGTACGGCGGCTTCGTGGTCGGCGTCGCGGTGGCGGTGCCGGATGCGCGGGTGGCGTGCTGCGCGCTGCTCGCCGCCTACCTGCTCAACAACGTCGCCCAGCTGACGTTCGCCTCGCTGGTCGAGAAGCACGGTCTGGCCTACGGCGACGAGCGGTCGATCCGCCTGACGCCCGGGCTCACGGAGGGAACGGAGACGATCATCGCCTACACGGCGTTCTGCCTCGTACCGCAGCACGCCGAGATCGTGGCGTGGACGTTCGCGGCGATGGTGCTGTTCACGACCGGCCAGCGCGTCGCACTGGCGCATCGGGCGCTGTAGCGGGCAGCCGCCACAGCCGGTCGAGCGGCAGCTCGACCCCCACCTCGGCGCCGGCCGGCGGCACCTCGCCGCCGACCGCGTACGCCTCCAGCCGCTGCTCACCGGCCCGCAGGATGAGCCGCACGTGCGTGCCCGCGTAGACGGCCTCCACGACCGTCGCCCCGAGCGGCGCCGAGCCGCCCACGACGACATGCTCCGGGCGGATCGTGAGCGTCGCCGGACCGTCGGGCCCCGGGACCGGGACCTCGACCCCGCCGACGGCCATGCGCCCGCCGCGCACTTCCCCGCGCAGCAGGTTCGCGGCGCCGAAGAACCGCGCGACGGCAGCCGTGGCCGGCCGCTCGAACAGCTCGCGCGGCGGGGCATGCTGCACGACCCGGCCCTCGAGCATGAGCGCGACGCGCTCGCCCAGCTCGGCCGCCTCGGCCCGATCGTGGGTGATGAGCAGCGTCGTGATCCCGCGGGTGCGCTGGAGGTCGACGATCAGGCGGCGCAGGCCTTCGCGCCGGTTGGGATCGACCGCGGCGAGCGGCTCGTCCAGCATCAGCAGATCGGGCTCGGCGCACAGCGCGCGGGCGAGCGCGACCCGCTGCTGCTCGCCGCCGGAGAGGCCGCGGACGCGCCGGTCGGCGAACCCGCCGAGGCCCACGTCGTCGAGCAGCGTC
>JBOGYU010000265.1:0-6591 GCA_050696935.1 Solirubrobacteraceae bacterium
CCCTCAAGGTGAACCCCCAAGCTCGATCTTCGACCGTCGACAAGCCGAAGAATCGCTGCTCAACCGGACGTTTCCGCGCCCCCGCCCGCCGGGGGCGCGGTCGTTACTGCACGTTCCGGGCTAAACGATCGCCCCGATGAACTTGGTCCCGCGTAGGCTCGACGGTGCGTCGCGCATGCGGCGGCTCCCGGGCATGGGTGGCTGTGCGGGGTCGGCGTCGGGCGCGCCGATCCAGATCGGTTCTTGCGTCGTTCTCCTTCGCGTTCCGAGGTGGTGCGAGCGCGGCGGCGCTCTGGTCGTGGGCTGGCGCGGCCTCGTCACCCGGCCGGGCAGGTGTTGAGCTCGCCATGGATCAACCGAGACGACGCGACTAACATCGCGGTGTCCATGTCTGTCGCCGTTGACAATCGCGCTCCACGGCTCCGCGGCCGCGACCTGCTCCGCGCGATCGCCGAGGGCACGGCGGGCGCCGTCGGGGACGAGTTCCTGCGTGGCCTGGTGCGCAACGTCGCCGAGGCCTTTGGCGCCAAGATGGCGTTCGTCGCCGAGGCGACGCAGCCCGACGGCACGCACGTGCGCCTGGTGGCGGCGTGGTACGACGGCCAGTATTGGGACGAGCCATACGAGTACGACACCAAGGGTCAGCCGTGCGCCTTGGCGGTCGAGCACGCCGTGGTGGCCTTCCCGGACGCGCTCACCAAGCGCTTCCCGGAGGACAAGGCGGCGATCGAGATGGGCTTGCAGAGCTATCTGGCGGTCTGCCTGCGCGGTGCTGACGGCACGCATCTCGGCCACATGGCCGTCCTCGACGCCAGGCCGATGGAGGCCGATGGTCAGGACATCGTCGCGCTGCGCATCTTCGCCTCCCGCGCGGCCGCGGAGCTCGAGCGCCGCCGGCACGTCGCCGCCATCGCGGCCTCGAGCGTGCGCGTGATCGAGGCCGCCGACGCCGAGCGCCGGCGCGTCGGTCGCGACCTGCACGACGGCGCCCAGCAGCGCCTCGTGGCGGTCTCGAACCTCCTCACCGCCATGCGCAGGAAGCTTGACGGCGACGGCTCCGAGGCCGGCCCGCTGCTCGAGCTCGCCGCGGAGGAGCTGTCGGCGGCGAACGCAGAGCTGCGCGAGCTGGCGCGTGGACTCTACCCGGTGGCGCTCGCCGAGCGCGGGCTACGCGGCGCGCTCGAGTCGCTCATCGCCGGGTGCGCCCTCCCGGTCGATCTAGATGTGCCCGACTTGGCGCTGCCCGAACGGGTCGCGCTCGCGGCCTACTTCCTCGTCTCCGAGTCGCTGACCAATGTCGTCCGCTATGCGCGGGCGAACACCGCTCACGTGGGCGCCGCCGTCGGCGACGGCGCCCTGCGCATCGAAGTGTCCGACGACGGCGTGGGCGGGGCCGACCCGACCGCCGGCACCGGTCTGCGTGGACTGGCGGACCGCGTGGAGGTCCTCGGCGGCCGCCTCGAGCTCGCCAGCCCGCCCGGAGCGGGAACGCGGATCACGGCGACGATTCCGCTCGCGGCGCCATAACCCCCTCGAGCCGGTGCCGGCAGGATCGGCGAAGCTGGGTGCGCGAGCCGGTGCGCTAGCCGCAGCCCGTGTCGGCGCACACGACGATCGTGTCGCCGTCGACGACGCGCACGATTCGCGCGGCGGCCGGAGCCTTCGATGGCTCGGATTGGGTCCTGCGTGAACTCTCGCGCGGAGACGCGCCGGCTGATCACCTCCTCGAGCTCGTCCGCCGACAGCTCTGGTTTATGCGCCGGTGCGACGACTGCTGCCTCGCCGGCGCGCGGCGCGACAGATGGTCGAGAGGGGCCGGGCGCGGCGATCGTCGAGCCGCCGCGGCGGCGCGGCCACCGGGCGTGATCACCGACGGCGACCTTCTCGCTCTCGTTGCCGCAGGCGGCGATCCGGCGCTCGAGTGGGTGGCTGACCACGTTTCGCCGACCATGACGTTCGCGGCCCCTGACTGGTCGCTCAAGCAGGCGGCCGAAGGGATGCCGACCGGCGACTTCCAGCACGTCGTGGTCGTCGAGCCGGCCGGCATCGTGGGGATCATCGCGATGGCGACGTCCTTCGCCGCTGGCTGAAGTGACGGTCGGCGATCGGCGGCAGGCCGCGGATCCCCTTGCCTCGCGCACTAGCGCTGACCGGCTGCGCGCGTCGCCGCCGCCTTGCGATAGAGCACGGCGCGCAGGCCGATTGCCAGCGCCTGGCGGTAGAACAGCGGGGCGGTGGCGATCTGGCGCATCCCGGCGGTGTCCTCGAGCAGTCCACCCCACTGGGCGGAGCGACGGCGGACGAGCCGTGTCCATGGCGCCCGCCAGTCGCGCCGTTCCTCGGTGACGGGCGCGACAAAGAGCACGTGACCGCTGGGAGGCACGCGCTCGAGCAGCGCCGCCAGCGTTCGATGGGGGTCTGCTCGGCGGAGGTCGTCGAGCGCGTCGCGCCAGTCCATGACGCGTGGATCGGACACAGGGCCGCGAGGATCGGCGTAGCGCAGGCCGGGTGGCAGGTAGTAGCGCAGGAGCGGCACCTGCTCCGGCTGCAGGGAGAGGACGTGATCGCCGGGTCGCAGGCGGGGGCCGATGGTGGCGGCGATGACGTCCGCGTTGCTCTTGTTCGTGAGCGTGCTGGGCGAGGGCAGCGGGATCCACAGCGCGACGACGAGCGCGAGGAGGCCGAGCCCGAGAGCGCGGCCGCGGGCCACGCCGGCGGCGGCCACGAGGAGCAGCGCTCCCAGCACGGTGCCGAAGTAGCGCGACGACCAGGCGGGCGAGACCTGCGACGCCACCCACGCCAGCCCCAGTGTCCCCGCCGCCAGCCCGGCGATCACGAGCGCGGAGCGCGCGGCCAGGCCGTCGGATTCGCGTGCGAGCGCGAAGATCCCGGTACCGGCGGCGGCGATGAGCGCGATCGCCGGCCCGACGCCGCCGAAGACCCCACGCGCGAGCTCCAGCGGCGCGGCGACCGTGGGAGCGGAGGCCCACGGGGCCCCGGTGTGGGCCAGCTGGCTCGCGAGCGTCGGCACCCACGGCACGTAGAGGACGGCGGCGCCGCCGAAGGCGAGCGCGGCGTCGCGGAGCAGCGCGCGCCGGTCGGGCGCGCGGCGGGCGAGCAGCAGGACGGCGACCGCTGCGGCGGCGGCGAAGAAGAGCGCCCAGTTGTGCGTGTAGGCCATCAGGGCGAGCGTCGCGCCGAACGCCGCGACGGCGCGGCGGTCGCGGTGAACGAACGCCTTGACGAAGGCCGTGATCGCCACGATCCCGAGCAGGCTGAGCAGCGTGTACATCCGCGTCTCCTGGGCGTAGCTCGAGAGGTAGGGGTTGACGGCGGCCAGCGCGGCTGCCACCAGCCCCGTACCACGCCCGAAGAGCGTCCATCCCGCCCACAGCGCCGCTGGGACACAGGCCAGAGCGAACAGAAGCGACAGCGCGTGAAGAGAGGCCTCGGTGTCGCCGAACCACCGCATCCACGCATGCAGCACGACGTAGTAGAGCGGCGGCGAGCCGTCCTGGCGCAGCGCGTCGAGCACGCCGCCGAGCGAGTGCGAGGCGATGCCCTGAGCTATGCCCTCGTCGGCCCACAGCGGCGCCGAGATCGCCTGTGTGCGCAGCGCGGCGGAGACGGCCAGCAGCGCGATGAGGTACGCGGCGATCTCCCACCGGCGCTCCGGCGCGCGAAGGCTCGCCGGACGCCACCTGCGGCCTGCCCGCGGCGGCTCGGTCACCGCCGGCTCGGCGCCCGTGGTCCAGCTCGTCACCCGTCCACGCACTCCTCGACGGTGGCGAGCAGCTCCTCGGGCGCGCGGCCGACCCACACCAGCGCCCGCCCGATCTGCTCGGCGCCCTGCGCCTCTCCCGCGATCTGGCGCGCCTCAGCCTCGCCCGGCGTGGTCAGGAAATCGATCCGCACGCCGTCGGAGATGATCGCGACCCGGTCGGCGAGCCGGGCCGGCACGCCCGCATCGCGCAGGCACGAAACCACTGCGATGCGCGGATCGTAGGATCCCGGCGTGCGCTCGTCCTGCGCCCCGCAGCCGGTGAGCGGCAGCGCAGTGAGGCCGGCGGCGAGCGCTGCGGCGCGCCGGAGCGCCGACGACGACCGAGGCGACATTGAGCACAGCAGGCTACCCCGCTCGACCTGCCGGGCAGCTCGGATGAGCCCGCTCGACCGAGGCTAAGCTGCCGTCGATGGGCGCGACCGGCTCTGCGGCGGCGCCCAGGTCAGACGATCGGGCGCAGCAGCGACGCTCCCGCGTCACCGTCCTCCTCGCCGCCGTGCCACTGCTCGAGGTGGCTGCGATGGCCGTGGCCGCGGCCGTGGCCGTGCCGTGGGCGCTCTGGCAGCCGCCCGTGCGCGACCTCGCCGGCCACCTGTTCCGGATACAGCAGCACGAGGCAGTCGGCCTCCACGTGTGGAACAACCTCTGGTACGGCGGTCACCCGACTCCGGGCTACAGCGCCCTGTTCCCGCCCGTGGCGGCGGAGATCGGGATCGGCGCCACCGGCGTGCTCGCCGCGATGATGGCCGCCGGCTGCTTCGCGGCGCTCGTGCACCGCTTAGCCGGCCCCGCGGCGTGGCCCGGCGCGCTGTGGCTCGCGGCGGCGACCGGCACGAACCTGTTCACGGGCCGTCTGGTGTTCGCAATGGGAGCCGCGCTCGGGCTCGCTGCATGCCTCGCGGTACAGCGCGGACGACAGGTGCCGGCGGCGCTTCTCGGTATCGCCGCCGGCGCGACGAGCCCCGTCGCGGCCGCGTTCGTCGCCCTGGCCGGCGTGGCGTTGATCGTCGCCGGCGACTCGCCGAGCAGGCGCCGGCACGGGATCGTGCTGGCTGCCGCGCCGGCGCTGACCGTGCTCGCGCTCAACACGGCCTTTCCCGTCCAAGGCGATGCCCGGTTCGGTCCGATCACGCTGGCCGCCTGCGTGCTCGCCGGCCTGGCCGTCTGGGCGGCGGCACCGGCCACGGAACGAGTGCTCCGGGTCGGCGCCCTTGTCTACGTCGCCGGCTGCGGGGTCGCGTACCTGGTCCCGACGCCGCTGGGCGGCACCGCCGGCCGGCTGGCGGCGCTGGTCGCCGGACCGCTCGTCCTCGCGCTCGTGCTCGGCCGGCGCCGAACGGGGACGCTCCCGGCCCCACTCACACGACCGGCGGGAATGGCAGCGGTCGCGGTCTGCGGGCTGATCGCCGTGGGCTGGCAGTGGGGAGCTGTCCGGCGTGACGTCCACGACGCGATCGCGCCGGCATACGCACCGTCGACGCGCGAGGCGTTCTACGCGCCGCTCGTGGAGGAGATCCAGCGGCGCTCGCGGCAGGAGCCGGTGCGCGTCGAGATCCCGTTGACCGCTACGCACTACGAGGCGCTCTGGGTCGCGCGCCGCGTCTCGATCGCACGAGGCTGGCTGCGTCAGCTCGACCGCGCGCACAACCCGCTCTTCTACGACGGACGGCTCACCGCGGCGCGCTACGGGCGCTGGCTGCGCCACAACGGCGTCAGCTGGGTGGCGCTGCCGGCCGCACCGCTGGACCACTCCGCGCGCCAGGAGGGCCGCATCATCAGCTCGCGGCCCGCGTACCTGCGCCCGGTATGGCGCTCGCCGGACTGGCGCCTGTTCCGTGTAGCGGGCTCACCCGGACTGACCAGCGGTCCCGGACGCCTCGCGCGGCTCGACGCCGACGAGTTCGTGCTCGATGTCCACCGGCCCGGAACCGTCCTCGTCCGCCTCAGGCACAATCGCTACTGGCACGTCGCAGCCGGCGACGCCTGCGTGTCCCGGACCTCGGGAGGCTGGACAGCCGTCCAGGCTGCGCGTCCCGGGACGGTGGCGCTCACCGCCCGCATCGGGTCACCGGACCGGCGGGACGGGCAGCCACGGTGTCCGGCTCGATAGGGCCCTTCGGTTCGCCCTCACGCACGAGAGCTGAGGTGTCGCGTGCCGCGGTCCTGGACAGACGGCTTGCGTGCGGTTCGGGAGGGAGCTCAACGGCGCGGCGGTTCTCCGCTTGGGCGCGCGATGACGCCCCGCGGGGCGCGGCTGGGTCCGGCGCGTCGGCCAAGCAATCTGAGGGAGTCTCAGCGGAGCTCAGATGACTCAAACCGCGCTGTAGCGCCAAGCGGCACGTAGCATTACCCGCCTGGTCCGGTTCGAATCCGTCCGCCCCGATGGACGGGAACCCGCCGCTACGGCAGGCTCCCGCGCCACCGCACCGCGGTGGCGAGCGCGCCCGCGAGCAGGAGGATCGCGCCGGCGGCGATGCCGGCCGTGATCTCACGCTGCTCCTCGCGGGTGCCGATGCGCGAGCCGAGGTCGTCGTAGACGTCCTCGAGCGCGCCCGCGTCCTCGGCGGCGTAGGCGCGGCCGCCGGAGGCCTCGGCGATCTCGCGCAGTGAGTCGGGGTCCGGCGGGACGGCCTGGGTGCGACCGTCCGGCAGCTCGAGGATGCCCCCGGGGGTGCCGAGTGCGACCGTGGAGACGGGCACGCCCGAGGCGCGCGCCTCGCGGGCGACGTCGACCGGATCGCGGCCGGCCGTCGTCGCCCCGTCGGAGAGCAGGACCACGGCGGCGGGCGGTCGGTCCTGCCCGCGGG
>JBOGYU010000266.1:0-6576 GCA_050696935.1 Solirubrobacteraceae bacterium
GGGCATGGGCGCCGCGATCACGACCGCGGCGGCGGCGCTTGCGCTCGCGGGCGCCACCACCGGCGCCGACGTGCTGCTGGCCGCCATCGCCGTCGCCGCCGCCCTGGAGTCCGCCCTCGCCTTCTGCATCGGCTGCCAGATCTTCGCGTTGCTGATGCGCGCCGGCGTGGTGCCGGAGAGCGTCTGCGCCGAGTGCGCGTCGCTAGACCTCGACCGGTAGCAGGTCCACGCGCCCGCGCGGCGCGTCGACGCGCTCGACCTGGACCCGCACGCGGTCGCCGAGCCGGATCGCCTTCCCACTGTCGGTGCCGACCAGCATCGTCTCGAGCTCGTTGAGCTCCCACCAGTCGTGCCGCAGCCGGCGCACCGGCAGCAGCCCCTCGTGCCCGTCGCCGAACGCGACGAACGCGCCGGCGCCGATCACGCCGGTCACCTCCCCCGCCCACTCGGTGTCCCAGCCCTGCTCGAACAGCGACGCCTCGAGCACGAAGCAGCGAGCGACGGAGTCCGCGGCGCGCTCGATCGCCATCGCCTCCCGCTCGCGCTCCGAGCACCACGAGGCGACCTCCTCGAGCGACCCGCCCGGAGGATCCTCCCCCGCGCCGATCGCGCTCAGCAGCGCGCGGTGGCAGACGAGGTCGGGGTAGCGCCGGATCGGCGACGTGAAGTGGCAGTAGCGGGCCGACCGCAGGCCGGCATGGCCGACGTTGCGCGGCGAGTAGTGCGCCTGCTTGAGCGACCGCAGCACCAACGAGGTGAACGCGGCGCGGCCATCGCGCGCCACCAGCCGCGCGATCTCCGCGACCGCATCGCCCGCCTGCTGCGGCGTCATCGTCTCAGCGAGCGGCGGCGTGGGCACGTCCAGCGAGGCGAGCTGGTCCGCCAGGTGATGCACCCGCGCCGGCTCCGGTCGCTCGTGCACGCGGTACAGCGCCGGCAGCTTCCGGGTCTCCAGAAGAGTCGCGACCGCCTCGTTGGCCGCGATCATCAGGTGCTCGATCAGCCGGTGCGACTCCGTCTGCTCGCTCGGCTCCAGCGCGCTGACGTGACCCTCGTGAGAGAACGCGAACTCCGGCTCGACGGACGCGATCTGGAGCCCGCCCCGCGCCTCCCCCAAGGCCGCCGCCGCTCGCCGTGCGGCCGCCAGCGGCTCCGCCCAGGGGGCGTCGGCGCGCTCGGTCCCGGCGAAGATCGCGTCCACCTCCGGGTAGGTGAGCCGGGCGTCGGAGCGGATCACCGTGCGGTGGAACGCGCTCCGGCGCGGCCGCGCGCCGTCCAGCTCGAGCTCGACGGTCACCGCCAGGCGGTCCTGGTGGGGCACGAGCGAGCAGGCCCGGTTCGAGAGCGCCTCCGGCAGCATCGGCTCGACCGCGCCGGGCACGTAGACCGAGGTGCCGCGGCGGAGCGCCTCGCGGTCCACGGCGGACCCGGGCGCGACGTGCGCCGCCACGTCGGCGATGTGCACCCACACCCGCACGGCGCCGTCGTCGAGCACCTCGGCGGAGATCGCGTCGTCGAAGTCGCGCGCCGTCGGCGGGTCGATCGTGAACGTCGGCAGCGCGCGCAGGTCGAGCCGGCGCGCCTCGCGCGGCGCAGCCTCCGCCTCCCGCTCCACCACCGGGTCGAACCGCCGCCGCAGCCCGCGGTCGAGCATCAGGCCCTCGAGCACGTCGCGCGCCACGTCGGGCCGCCCGAGGCGGCGCACGATCCGCCCCTTCGGCGACACCAGCACGAGGTCGCCGTGGCTCGCGCGCGAGCGGTCCACGTTGATCCGCCGCCCGCGCGCGAAGAACGGCGTCGCGGTGAGGAAGCGGCCGCGCTTCTCGAGCACGGCCACGACGGGCTGCCTCACGCGAGCTCGCGAAGCGCCGCCTGCAGCGCCTCGTCGGGCGGCGTCTCCGGGTCGTCCGCCGCCTCGACGTCCGGGCTCACGCCGGTGCCGGTCAGGTTGCGCCCGCTGGGCAGGAAGTACTCGCCGACCGTGATGTCGAGCGCCCCGCCGTTGGACAGCGGCTCGATCTCCTGGAAGACGCCCTTGCCGAACGTGTCGGTGCCGACGACGGTGGCGCGGTCGCGGTCCTGCAGCGCCCCGGTGACGATCTCCGAGGCGGACGCGCTGCGCTCGTTCACGAGCACCACGACCGGCACGTCGGCGTCGATCGCGCCGCCGGTGGCCTCGTAGACCCGCGTCGGCCGGGAGCGGCCGCGCGTGGTGACGATCTTGCCGTCGGGGATGAAGATGGAGGACACGAGCACGGCCTCGTTGAGCAGGCCGCCGCCGTTGTCGCGCAGGTCGAGCACGACGCCGTCGGCGCCGTCGTCCAGCAGCCGCTGGATCGCCTGCTCGACCTCGCCGTGCGCGCCCGAGGTGAAGCTCGCGAGCTGGACGTGGGCGATCCCGCGGCGCATCCGCGCGTCCACGACGGGGATCTCGACCTCCGCCCGCCGGAGCGTGACCTTGCGCGTGCGGCCGTCCGTGCGCACGGTCAGCTTCACGGGCGTCCCGGCCGGGCCCTTGATCCGGGCGGTCGACTCGTCCGAGCTGTCGCCGGCGATCGAGCGCCCGTCCACCTCGGTGATCACGTCCCCGGGCTTCAGCCCCCCGCCATCGGCGGGCGAGCCGTCGTAGACGGTCAGCACGCGAAGCCCGCGCGGGATCTCCTCCACCGTCATCCCGACGCCCTCGAAGCGCCCCTCGGTGGCCTCCTGGAAGTCCTGGTAGTCGCGCGGCGCGAAGTAGTGGGAGAAGCGGTCGTCGAGCGAGCGGACGGCCTCGTCCAGCGACTGGTCGAGCAGGTCGTCGCGATCGACCCGGCGGTAGTAGTCGCGCTCGATCGTGTCGAGCGCCTCCTCGTACACGCGCCCGTCGGTCTCCGAGACCAGCACGTCCCGCACCGGCTCCGGGAGCGTCTCCGGGTGGCCGCCGAGCCAGATCCCGGCGACCAGCAGCACGGGCAGCAGGAGCACGAGGACGGGGGTGTACGAGCGGCGGCGGCGGCGCATGGGTCCGCGCTCCACGGTACCGAGGCGCGATAAGTCAGACGCGAAGGAAGCGGCGCAGCGAGATCCCCGAGCCCATCGCCGAGACGCCCACGGAGGCGACGAGCAGGACGGCGATGAGCAGCGGGAAGTTCATCGTCTCCGGCGCGGCGACCAGCGCGAACTCCGCGGCGATCGGGTCGACGACCGCGATCTTGACCACCGCCAGCAGGAGCACGGCGACGAGGCCGCCGAGCGCTCCCACCAACACGCCCTCGATCACGAACGGCCAGCGGATGAACCAGTCCGTCGCGCCGACGAGCTTCATGACCTCCACCTCGCGCCGCCGCGCGTACAGCGACAGGCGGATGGTGTTCGCGATCAGCAGGATCGAGGCGATCACGAGCAGGCCGGCCAGCAGCGCCATGGTGAGCTTCACCACGCGGGTGACCGAGAGGATCTTGTTCGTGTCCTCCTCGCGGTTACGCACGTCGTCGATCGCGGGGTCGATCGGCGTGCGCCCGCCCGTGGCCGAGAGCGGCGCCAGCGCGTTGCGCAGCTTGGCGATGTTGTCGGGCTCGTCGGGCGTCACCCGGAAGGTGTCCGGGAGCGGGTTGGCGCCGAGCAGGTCGTAGGCCTCCGGGTTGCGGCGCCGCTCCTCGCGATACGCCTGCTCCTTCGACAGGTACTCCACCCGGCCCACGTTCGGGATCTGCGTCTCGATCAGGTTGCGCACCCGCTCCACGTCCTGATCGGAGGCCCGGGTCTTGAGGTAGACGTCGGCGATCACGCGCCCGCGCACCTCGTTGGCGGCGCCCGTGGTGGCCTGCACCACGGGGATGAAGACCCCGAGGATGAGCACGGTCACCAGCACGGTGGCCATCGCGGCGAACGACGGCACGGCGTTGCGGCGCAGCGCGCGCAGGGCCTCGCGGATGAAGAACCCGAGCCTCACGACAGCTCCTCGCCGCGCAGGCGGACGGCGAACTCCCCCTCTGCCTCGCCTAACGGCTCGTCACCGGCGGCGGCTTCGCCTGCGCCTCGCTCGCGCGCCGCGTAGGCGCCGGCGCGCTCGTCGCGCACCACGCGGCCGCCGGACAGCTCGATCACGCGGCGGCGCATCTTGTCGACCATCTCCACGTCGTGGGTGGCGACGACGACCGTGGTGCCGGTGCGGTTGATGCGGTAGAGCAGCTGCATGATCCCGATCGAGGTCTCGGGGTCCAGGTTGCCGGTCGGCTCGTCGGCCAGCAGCAGCGGCGGGTGGTTGACGAACGCGCGCGCCACGGACACGCGCTGCTGCTCGCCGCCGGAGAGCTGGTCGGGATGGTTGTGCAGCTTCAGCGACAGCCCGGTCAGGCGCAGGATGTCGGGCACCTTCTCGCGGATCTCGCGGCGGCTGCCGCCGGTGACCTGGAGCGCGTACGCGACGTTCTCGTAGACCGTCCGGTTGGGCAGCAGCTTGTAGTCCTGGAAGACGACGCCGAGGTTGCGGCGGTAGTAGGGCGCCTTGCGGCGGGTGATGTCGGCGAGATCGCGGCCGGCCACGCGGATCGTGCCCTGCGTCGGCTCGGTCTCCTTGATCAGCAGCCGCATGGTGGTCGACTTGCCGGAGCCGGACGCGCCGACCAGGAAGACGAACTCGCCGGGCTGGATGGCGAAGGAGGCGTCGTCGAGCCCCGTGTCGCCGCTCTCGTAGCGCTTGGAGACGTTCGCGAACTCGATCACCGCGCCCGGCACGGGCGGGCGTCGCGCGGGGACCGCGACGGGGTGCGGCCGCTCGCGGCGGCGCCGGACATGACGTTCTGTTGCTGCCATCGCGACCCAGGAGGGTAGTTCGTGCGCACGGGGCACGCCCCTTCCTGAAACCGACCTTGCACGAGGTGTGACGAATGGCAGACGAATCGCGGGTGCGGATCCAGATGGTCGACGGGCGCCATCTGGAGGCACGGGGGACGCTCCAGGACGTCGCGGCCAAGCTGGCGCCGGAGAGCTGCGGGCCGCACGGGTTCTGCGAGGTCCAGGACACGCGGGGGAACGCGGTCCTCGTCAACCGCCACCACGTCCTGTACCTGGAGCGCCGTGGGCAGACCCGCAGCGGGCTCGTACGATGAGCTGATGGCGCGAATCGAATCGTCCACCCTCCCCTCGGGGCTGCCGATCCACCGCATCGACCTCGAAGGGACCCGCGCCGTGACGGTGCTCGTCGCCTTCGACGCCGGCGCCCGCACGGAGCGCTCCGAGGAGAACGGCATGGCCCACTTCCTCGAGCACCTCGTGTTCAAGGGCGGGCAGAAGTACGACGACTACCGCAAGGTCAACGAGACGGCCGAGCACATGGGGGCGGTGCTCAACGCCTACACGTCGCACGACCTGGTGGCGTTCCACATCACCTGCCGGGCCGAGGTGGTGGGCGAGGCGATCGACCTGCTGACGGACTTCGTCGGCCGCCCGAAGATCGACGCCGGCGAGCTGGACCGCGAGCGCGGCGTGGTGATCCAGGAGATCGCGCGCGCGAACGACCAGCCGGCCGTGGTGGCCGAGCACCTGATCGACCGCGCGGCGTTCGGCGACCACCCGCTCGGGCGGCCCGTGCTCGGGCCGGAGGAGCACCTGCGGACGTTCTCCCGTGAGGCGATCGTCGCCTTTCGCTCGCGCCAGTGGGTGGGCGCCCGAGGGGGCGCGTTCCTGGTGGGGAACCTGTCGGCGGTGCCCGAGGACTCCGAGCTGGCCGAGGCGTTCGGCCGCTTCCCGTCCATCTCCGCCGACGGCGCCAGCGAGCCCGCGCCGTCATTCGACCCGCAGACGCTCGTGGAGGGGCGGGAGTCCAACCAGTCGCACCTGCGGATCTCCTACCGCCCGGCGATCGACCCGCGCGACATGCGGGCGCGGACGGCGCTGGCGGTCTACTCGACGCTGCTGGGCGGCTCGATGGGCTCCCGGCTGTTCGACGAGATCCGCGAGCAGCGAGGCCTGGCGTACTCCGTCTACTCGGTCGACCACACGTTCGCCGACGTGCCGGTGCTCCAGCTCTCCGCCGGGCTGGACTCGACCAAGTGCGTCGAGGCGTACACGCGGATGCGCGAGATCGTCGACGAGCTGCGCACGGAGGGCCCGCGCCAGAAGGAGTTCGAGCGCGCCCGCGCCTACGCGGCGGGCCGGCGGGTGCTCGCGTTCGAGAACACGAACGCGGTGGCGCGGAACGCCGCGACGCAGACGGTCGTCTTCGGCCAGCACATCGACCCCGACGCGCTGATCGAGGCGCTGGACGCCACCACGATCGACGAGGTCGCGGACGTGGCGCGCGGCATCTCCGAGGCCGCCTCGGTGGCCTGCGTGGGTCCGCACGACACCGCCGACTTCACATAGGCCGCCGGGTTTGCCACGATCCTGCGCGGTGTGATCAACCACCGCGAGCTCGAGCGCTACCTGGAGCGGGTCGGAGACCGGTGGCCGGTGCAGCGTGCGCTGCTCGGCGGCGCGCGCGTGGCCGACCTGCGCGGCGCCGGGCCGCAGCGCGAGCGCGGCCCGGAGTTCGTCCTCATCCTGGTCTCCGACCCGCTCCAGGTAGCGCTCGAGCTCGCGGTGGTTGATCAC
>JBOGYU010000267.1:0-6514 GCA_050696935.1 Solirubrobacteraceae bacterium
GGTCGCGGCCACGCCGGAGATCGCGCTCAGCTCGCCGCCGCCCCAAGCGGAGCCGCCCGTCGCCGGAACCTCCGCCGAGCGGCTCGCGCGCGCGCTCGGGACCGAGGTCGGGACCGACGAGGCCGGGAACGCGACCGTCGAGCTTCCCGCCCCCGGCGCCCCGCCGTTCGTGCCCTTCTCCACCGCCCCGCGCAGCGTCTCCCGCGCGGAGCCCGCCACGACGGAGACCCCGCCCGCCGAGGCCCCCGCCACCGAGATGAAGGCCGAGTCGCCGGATCTGGACGAGATCGCCGAGACCGTCATCAACCGCCTCCGCCGCGAGCTGCTCATCGAGCGTGAGCAGTCCGGAGGCTCAATGGACCTGTTCTGAGCATGCGAGAGGAACGCCCGTGAGCGCCATGAGAGCCGTCACCAAGGGGTCGCCGATGCCCGACCCGGTCGCCGAACTGCGCTTCAAGGTCGACCTGCCCGGGATCAGCATCGGGCGCTTCCGCGAGTGCACCGGCATCTCGGTCGAGATCGAGACCAAGGACTACATGGAGGGCGGGTCCAACGACTTCGTCCACAAGCTGCCGACGCGCGTGAAGTACCCGAACATCGTCCTCAAGCGCGGCGTCACCCACGAGGACGCGCTGCTGAAGTGGTTCTGGGACAGCCGGGTGGCCGTGCAGCGCAAGGAGATGACGATCACGCTGCTCGGTCCCGGGACCAAGCCGGTCCGGACGTGGGCGTTCATGAACGCCTACCCCGTCAAGTGGACCGGCCCGAATCTCAACGCCAGCTCCAACCAGATCGCCACGGAGTCGCTCGAGGTCGTCCACAACGGGCTGAAGGGGCTCTAGATGCCGCCGAGCTACCCCAACGGGTTCAAGAAGGCCGAGCTCAAGATCGAGGACGGCGAGACGATCAAGGTCCTCTTCAACCCCACCGAGTACACGATCACCAAGACGAACACCTGGAACTTCAAGCAGGTCCAGGGCGCCTCGCTCCCGCCGCCCGAGTTCGGCGGCGGCAACCCGCGCGAGCTGTCGCTCTCCCTGCTGCTCGACTCGTCGCTGCTCACCCCCGGCCAGAGCGTCAAGGGCGTCACCGACAAGCTCTTCAAGATGATGGACGTTGCCGACGGCCAGCCTTCCGGCGGCACTCGCTCCAGCCCGCCGTTCGTGACCTTCCGCTGGGGCGCCGTGGACACGTTCAAGGCGGTCTGCACGTCGCTCACCGTCGCCTTCCAGCTCTTCAAGCCCAACGGCGACCCGATCCGGGCCGACGTGAAGGTCCAGCTCAAGCAGGCCGAGCAGGCGAGCACGGCGTCGTCGTCGAGCTCCAACACGGCCCAGAACCCGACCACGCGCGCGATGGCCGGCCGCGGCATGCACATGATCAGGGACGGCGACACGCTGCCCTCGATCGCCTACCGCACGTACGGCGACGCCACGCGCTGGCGCGTGATCGCCGAGGCCAACGACGTCGACGACCCGCTGCGACTGCGGCGGGGACGGGCGCTCATGCTGCCGGAGCTGGAGGCCTGATGCCGGCCAAGCAGCCGACCGCCGGCCTGGAGATCAAGGTCGACGGCGCGAAGATCGACGCCAAGTGGATGGACGCCCTGCTCGACGTGCAGGTGCGCGACAATCTGATGCTGCCCGACACCGCGCTCGTCCGCCTGCGCGACCCGAAGGGCGAGAACATCGACAGCCACCCGCTGAAGGCGGCCGCGCGGCTCGAGATCCTGCTCTCCGCCGCGGAGGAGCAGACCGTGAAGACGGTCTTCGACGGCGAGATCGTCGCGCTCGAGCCGGAGTTCCTCGAGGGCGACTGCATCCTGGCCGCCCGGGCGTACGACAAGGGGCACCGGCTCAACCGCCACCGGCGCAGCCGGACGTTCCAGAACCAGACCGCCTCGGACATGGTCAAGACGGTGGCCCAGGCGGCGGGCCTCGCGCTGGGCACCGTCGAGTCCACCGGCGGTGCGCACGAGTTCTTCCAGCAGAGCATGGAGACCGACTGGGACTTCTGCTGGCGGCTGGCGGCGATGAACGACTTCGAGTTCCTCGTCGAGGGCACGAAGTTCCACTTCCGCAAGCGCAAGCGCAGCGGCGTGGCGGCCACGCTCAAGTGGGGCGAGGGGCTGCTGACGTTCAAGCCGCGGATGAGCGCCGCGGGCCAGGTCCAGGACGTGACCGTCACGAACCACGACCCCAAGACCCGCCAGGCGATCACCGGCCGGGCCACCTCGCCCGCGCTCGCCTACTCGTCACCGGCGGCCGGGCAGCGCAACGGGTTGATCGGCAAGCTCAGCGGGGGCAGCGTCGTGGTGGCCGACCGCGTGGTCACCTCCACCAGCGAGGCTACGGACGTCGCGCAGAGCCTGCTGGACCGCCTCTCGAGCTCGTTCATCGAGGCCGACGGCACCGCGTTCGGCGACCCGGCGATCGCCGCCGGGGCCACGGTCAAGCTCGAGGGCGTGGGGTCGTTCAGCGGCGAGTACGTGCTGGCGCAGACCACGCACCTGCTCACGGGCGGCAGGGGATACACGACCGCGTTCTCGATCTCGGGCCGCTCGGCGCGCACGATCGGCGACCTCGTGCAGCGCGGGAACGGCACCCGCAACTGGGGCAACGCCCTGGTGATCGGCGTGGTCACCAACAACAACGACCCGGAGGGCATGGGCCGCGTGCGCGTGAAGTTCGAGGCGCTCGGCTCGACGATGGAGGGCTGGTGGGCGCGCGTCGCCACCCTGAACGCCGGGAACGAGCGCGGCGTCTTCATGATGCCGCAGCCGAACGACGAGGTCGTCGTTGGCTTCGAGCACGGCGACCCGCGGCGGCCGTTCGTGCTCGGCTCCCTCTACAACGGGAAGGCCAAGCTGCCGGGGGCCCTCAAGGACCCGCAGGAGCGCAAGTCGCTGTACGGCGTCAAGACCGATCACGAGGTGCTCGTGGACGGCAAGCAGCAGATGACGCTGCGCACCGGCGAGAAGATGACCGTCGAGGTCAACCGGAACGGCCAGGGCGGCACGGGCGACTACCTGCTCGACGCCAAAGGCAACATCGAGGAGAAGGCCGCGCAGGGCGTCAAGGTCACCGCCGGCCAGACGATCGAGCTCACCGGCAACCAGTCGGTGACCATCAAGGGCACCGGATCGGTGACCGTCGAGAGCTCGGGCCAGCTGGACCTCAAGGGGGCCAGCGTCAACGTGCAGGCGACCGGTCCGCTGACCCTCAAGGGCGCGATCATCAACATCGGATAGGTTCGGCACTGCATGGCGGACATACTCGGCTCGGGCATCGCCTTCCCCCTCCAGGTCGACCGCAGGGGCGGCATCGCGCTGGCCAGCGACGAGACCGACGTCGACCAGGCGATCCAGCTCATCCTCTCCACGGCGCCCGGCGAGCGCCCGATGCGTCCCGAGTTCGGCTGCGGCGTGCACGACTTCGTGTTCGACACGATCGACGCCGGCACGGTCGCCCGCATGGAGACCGAGATCCGCATCGCGCTGGACCGCTGGGAGCCGCGCATCCAGGTCACCGACGTGGAGTTCGACCTCGACCACACCGACCGCGGCGAGCTGCTCATCCACATCACCTACCGGCTGCGCGCCACGAACCACCTGCGCAACCTCGTCTACCCCTTCTACGTGATTCCCGCCGAGGAAACCGAATGAGGCTGCCCGAGATCCAGCTCGACGACCGCCGCTTCCAGGACCTCGTCTCCGAGGCCCGGATGCGCATCCATCGGGCCTGCCCCGAGTGGACCGAGCACAACGTCTCCGACCCCGGCATCACGCTCATCGAGCTGTTCGCCTGGATGACGGAGATGACCATCTACCGGCTCAACCGCGTCCCGGACAAGCTCCACGTGGCCCTGCTCGAGCTGCTCGGCATCCGGCTCGACGGACCGAGCGCCGCCACGACGTCGCTGCGGTTCCGGCTCGCCGCGCCCGCCACCGAGGCGATCGAGATCCCGGGCGGCGACACCGAGGTCGGGACGCCGCGCACGGCCAACGAGGAGTCGATCATCTTCCAGGTCGACGAGGACTTCACCATCCCGGCAGCGCGGCCGGCGGCGTACCTGCTCCAGCGCGGCGGCCAGACGAAGGACGTCGGCGTGGCGGACGGCGAGGCGCGCCCGCAGGGCGCCGACCAGCTCCCGTTCGCGTCCCCGCCCACGGTCGGCGACGCGCTCTACCTCGGCTTCGACGAGCCGCTCGGCCGGCTGCTGATCCAGGTCGACGTGGACGCCTCGCAGGCGCGCGGCGCCGGCGTGAACCCGGACGACCCGCCGCTGCGGTGGGAGGTCTCCCAGGGCGATGGCGCCTGGCAGGAGGCGATCGTGCTCGAGGACCTCACCGGTGGGTTCAACTACGGCGCCGGGACCGTGGAGCTCGAGCTGCCGCCGCGCTCGGCGATCCAGCCGCTCGGCGGGCACCGCCTGCACTGGCTGCGCTGCCGGATCGACGACAAGACCCGCCACGGCGGCGCGGCGACCACGTACTCGCACCCGCCGGAGATCTACTCGATCACCGCCGCGCCGGTCGGCGCGCGGCTGCCCGCCACGCACGCCGCCGGAGAGGAGCGCGAGGTGCTCGGCACCTCCGACGGCACGCCCGGCCAGATGCACCCGCTGCGGCACAGCCCGGTGCTCAAGCTGCGCACCGGCGAGACGCTGGAGGTGCAGGACCCGGAGTCCGGCGACTGGGCGACGTGGGAGCCGCGCGAGGACTTCGTCGGCTCGACGGAGTTCGACCGCCACTTCGTGCTCGACCAGGTGTCGGGCGGCGTGGAGCTGGGCCCGGCGATCCGCGAGACCGACGGCGGCTGGACGCAGTACGGCGCCGTCCCGCCCAAGGGCGCGATCCTGCGGTTCACCCGCTACCGCCACGGCGGCGGCCGGCTCGGCAACGTGACGGCCGGGACGCTGACCGTGCTCAAGAGCGCGATCCCGGGCATCGACACCGTCACCAACCCGGAGGCGGCGACCGGCGGCGTGGACGCCGAGGCGCTCGAGCACGCCCGCCAGCGGGCCTCGATGGAGATCCGGTCGCGCTACCGCGCGGTGACCGCCGAGGACTTCGAGTTCCTGGCCGGCGAGGCGTCGCCGCGGGTGGCCCGCGCCGTCTGCATCCCGCCCGGCGACGGCGGGCCGGTGCCGCTGCACCTGCTCCCGCGCGTGTATCCGGCCGACCGCCTGCTCGAGCACGCCGAGCTGATGCCCGACGAAGAGCTGATGACCGAGGTCGCCGAGTACCTCGAGGATCGGCGGCTGATCGGGACGACCGTCGAGCTCGCCCCGTGCCGGTTCCGCGGCCTCTCCGTAGTGGTCAACCTCCAGGCCTCCCCGCTCAGCGACACGGCGCGCGTGGAGGAGGACGTCGCGCATGCGCTCTACACGTACCTGAACCCGCTCGTCGGCGGCAACCCGGCCGGGCCGGGCCCCGGCTGGCCGTTCGGCCGCGCGCTCAACCAGGGCGAGCTGTACGGGATCGTCCACGCGGTCCCGGGCGTGGAGTTCGTGAAGATCCTGCGGATCTACGAGACGAATCTCGCGACCGGCGAGCAGTCGTCCAAGCCGGCGGGCACGCACATCGTGCTCGAGCCCGACGAGCTGATCGCCTCCGGCCGGCACATCGTCAAGGCCACGCACAGGGAGGACTGAGTGGCGCAGCGAAGCGGTGACGAGCGCGAAGCGCGAGGCCACAGCAACGGCAGCGGCAATGGCGACTACCGGACCTTCTCCGGCGCCGGCTTCGGCACCCTCATGGTGCAGCTCGCCGCCGGCCCGAAGGAGACGCCGCCGGTGGCCTCCGGGCGCGGCTACCTGCGCGACGGCCTGCCGGCCGTGTACCAGGAGGGCGACTTCGGGATGCGCTTCATCGGCGCGCTCGAGACCCTGCTGGACCCGATCGTCGCGGTCCTGGACGCGCTGCCCGCGCACTTCGACCCCGACCACGCGCCGCGCGACGTGCTCGACCTGATGGCCGCGTGGCTCGGCGTGGACCTCGACGAGTCGCAGGAGATCCGCCACCAGCGCGAGCTCGTGCGCCGGTCGGCGGAGCTCGGCCGCCGCCGCGGGACGGTCGCCGGCCTGAACCTGGCGCTCGAGCTCTCGTTCCCGGGCGTCCCGCTGCGCGTGGAGGACCAGGGCGGCGTGCGCTGGTCGCTCGACGCATCCGGCAAGCCGGCCGACGCGGCGCCGCCGTCGTTCGTCGTCTACTGCGACAAGCCGGTGCCGGAGAACGTGCAGGCGGCGATCGCCCGTTGCATCGAGCACTGGAAGCCGGTACACACGACCTATCGGCTGCGCGTGAAGGCACCGAGGAAGAAGGACGAGTCGTCATGAGGACGTGCCAGAGCTGCGGTCGCGAGAACCCGCCCGACCGGGACTTCTGCGAGTGCGGCGAGTACCTGCGGTGGGAGGCCACGGGGATCGTGCAGGCCGTCACGCCGGAGATCGTGCAGCAGGCCGCCGAGCAGGCGGCGCCGCCCGCGCCGGCGGAGCCCGCCGAGCCCCCGGC
>JBOGYU010000268.1:0-6475 GCA_050696935.1 Solirubrobacteraceae bacterium
CCGCACGGGCGCGGCGGGAGGCGCGCGTGAGCCGGCGGCGCTCGCGGCGCTGGGTCTTCGTCGCGCCCCTGCGGCGGCGCTCGCGGATGTCGCGCTCGAGCGAGCGCAGCTGGTCGGCGGCCGCCAGGCGGGCCTCCTCGGCTTTCCCGCGCGCCTCCCGGAACCTGTCCGCCTGCTCGAGCACCGAATCCGGGAGCGAGCTCGGGACGATCTGCACCACCGGCGCCACGCGCGTCTTGACGAGCACGGTGCCGTTGCGGTCGACGATGTCGCCCCGCGGGGCCTCGATCCGCACCTTGCGCACCCGGTTCTCGCGCGCCTGGGACACGTAGTCCTCGCCCGAGAGGACCTGCAGGAACCACAGGCGGAAGAACACGACGCCGAACACCACGAACGCGATGCCGCCGAGCACGGCGACGCGCACCGCGAGCTGCGGCGTGATCGGCGGGCGGCGCTCCTCGACGGGCTTAGGCACGGGAGAGCGGGCTCAGGCCGCCGGTCGTGTACGCGCGGCGGCGGCGCCGGCGCGGGTCGTCGGGCAGGTAGGGCTGCAGGACGCGGCGGCAGACGGCGTAGACCGGCAGGGCGAGCAGGGTGTTGAGCACGATGGTCATCAGGATCTGGCGCAGGAGCAGCAGCGACACGGGCGCCTCGACGCCGAGCAGGAACTGCAGCAGCGAGAAGCCCAGCGCGGCGGTGGCGGTGGCCGCGGCCCCCACGAGCACCGGCGCGAGGGCGTGGGCCGGGTCGCGCAGCTCGCGTATCCGGCCTGCACCGTAGCCGACGCCCGTGAAGACCAGCGACGTCACGCCGAGCGTCTGGAGCAGCACGGTGTCGACGAACAGGCCGAGCAGGAAGCCGAAGATCGCGCCCGGGATCGAGCCGCACAGGAAGGCCACGGAGGCCACCAGCAGCGGCGACAGGTCGGCGGGCACGCCGAAGACGGCGACCTGCGAGACGGTGGTGAGCTGGAAGATCCCGCCCAGGAGCCCGAGCATGGCGAGGCGGCCGGCGGCTTGGGGCGAGACGATCACGGCGACTGCGCGCGCAGGTCGGCCTGGGGCTCGGTCAGCACCTCGACGATGTCGAGGTCGCGCAGGTTCGCGACCGGGGCGACGTGGATCACGCGGTCCAGCTCGCCCTCGCCGGTCTCGATCCGCTTGACGGTGCCGATCGGGATGCCGCGCGGGTACAGCGACGGCAGGTCGGAGGTGCGGGTGGAGGTGTCGGTGCCGGCGGTGATCACGAGCTCCCCGCGGCGCACCTCCTTGGCGTTGGGCACCAGCTCGAAGCGCAGGTCGCCGGGCGCGCCGACGGCCGGCCCGACGCTGCCGGGCTCGCCGCTGCGCAGCGTGCGGGCGGAGACGCCGAAGTCCTGGTCGGTCAGCAGCATCACGACCGCGTTGCCGTCGGACACCGACTTGACCTTGCCGACCAGGCCCTCGCCGTTGACCACCGGCTGGTCGACCTCGACGCCGTCGCTCGTGCCCTTGTTGATCTGGAACGTCTGGTACCAGGAGCTGGGCGAGCGGGCGATCACGCGCGCGAGCACGGGATCGAGGTTGTCCAGGCCACCGGCCGTGTTCTGCTCCTGCAGCCCCTCGAGCTGCTCGAGCTCGGAGCGCTCCACCTCCAGCCGCGCGACCTCGCGCCGCAGCGCGTCGCGCTCGGCCTTCAGCTCGTCGCGCTCGGACTTGGCGTCCAGCGTGTCGCCGAACCAGCCGAACAGGTCGCGGAACGGCTTCAGCGCCCGGTTGGCGCCCTCCTGGATCGGGGCGAGGACCTCCATCGCGCCGCGCTGGACCGCGTGCAGGCCGCCGCTCCCGGACTCGCCGAAGTAGGCGGTGAGCAGGAAGATCGAGAGCGCGACGAGCAGGGCGAGGACGGCTCGGCGGCGGCGGACGACCTTGTCATTCATCTGTAATCAAGGCGCTCATGCGAGCTTGCGAGCATGAGTAAGCCGCATTCGTTCTCAATGCGTCTATCTCCGGGGCCTGCGGTTGCGGCTGTTGCGGTTGCTGCGGTGGATGGCCTCGAACTCCTCGAGCGAGCGGCCCGACCCCACTGCAACACACGTGAGGGGGGACTCGGCGCGGTGGGCGGGCATCTGCGTCTCGTCCCGCAGGCGTTCGTCGAGCCCCTGCAGCAGCGACCCGCCGCCCGCGAGCATGATCCCGCGGTCCATGATGTCGGACGCCAGCTCCGGTGGCGTGCGGTCGAGCGTCTCCTTGATCGCGTCGATGATCTGCACGAGCGGCTCCTCGAGCGCCGCGCGCACCTCCTCGGAGGTCAGCACGACGGTCTTGGGCAGGCCGGAGACGAGGTCGCGGCCGCGGATCTCCGCCTGCACCTCCTCGTCGAGCGGGTAGGCGCTGCCGATCTCCAGCTTGACCTCCTCGGCGGTCTGCTGGCCGATCAGGAGCTTGTACTCCTTCTTGACGTAGTTGATGATCGCCTCGTCGAGCTCGTCGCCGCCGACGCGGACGGACTGGGAGACGACGATCCCTCCGAGCGAGATCACGGCGACCTCGGAGGTGCCGCCCCCGATGTCGACGATCATGTTCCCGGTCGGCTCGCCGACGGGGAGTCCGGCGCCGATCGCGGCGGCCATCGGCTCCTCGATCAGGTACGCCTGGCGGGCGCCGGCGGACAGGCAGGCCTCCTCGACCGCGCGCTTCTCCACCCCGGTCACGCCGGAGGGCACGCAGACCACGACGCGCGGATGCGCCCAGCGGTTCTGGTGCACCTTCTGGATGAAGTGGCGGAGCATCTCCTCCGTGACGTCGAAGTCGGCGATCACGCCGTCCTTGAGCGGGCGGATCGCGGAGATCGTGCCGGGCGTGCGGCCGAGCATGCGCTTGGCCTCGATGCCGACGGCGTGCACCTCGCCGGAGCGGCTGTCGATCGCGACCACGGACGGCTCCGAGAGCACGATGCCGCGCCCGCGGACGTAGACCAGCGTGTTGGCGGTCCCGAGGTCCACGGCCATGTCGCGGCCACCGAAGCCGGTGAGGTACGAGAAGAAGCCCATTGAGGAGCCGGCGCAGGCGGGTGAGCCGAGCCCCGCGCCGGGCGACGAGTGTATCGAAGGGTCCGGCCGCCGAAACGGCCTGCAAAGCGCCGTGCTGCGCCCGTCGAACGGGCCGACTCAGCGGGCTGGCAGGAGGTCCGGACGCAGGTCCAGGAGACGGGCCAGCGGGAGGCCGACCACGTTGAGGTAGTCGCCCTCGACGGCCGCCACGAGGGCGGCTCCGGCGCCCTGGATCGCGTAGCCGCCGGCACGGCCCCGCCATTCGCCGGTGGCGACGTACCAGCCGAGCGTGGCGCCGTCCACGCGCCGGAAGGAGACGCGCGTCGTCTCCACCGCCGTCACGGTCTCGCCGCCCTCCTTGAGGGCGATCCCGCCCACGACCTCGTGCGCGCGGCCGTTCAGGCGCTCGAGGTACTCGCGCGCCTGGACGGCGTCGCGCGGCTTGCCGAGGATCTCGCCGTCGAGCGCGACGACGGTGTCGGCGCCGAGGACGAGCTCGCCCGGGACGGCGGCCGCCTTCGCGCGCGCGTTCGCCTCCGCCACCGCGGCGGGGTCGCCCGTGATTTCCTCCTCCACGTCCGCGGGGCGGACGGTGAACGGGATCCCGACCTGCTCGAGGATCGCCCGCCGCTGCGGCGAGGCGGAGGCGAGGATCAGAGCTCGGGGAAGAACAGCGCGGCCTCGCGCTCGGCCGACTCGGCGGAGTCGGACCCGTGGACCATGTTCTGGCCGACGGCGATCGCGAAGTCGCCGCGGATGGAGCCGGGTGCGGCCTCGAGCGGGTTCGTCGCGCCGATCACCTGCCGTGCGGCGGTCACCGCCTCGTCGCCCTCCAGCACCATCGCCACCAGCGGGGCGCTGCTGATGAAGTCGACCAGCTCGCCGAAGAAGGCCTTGCCCTCGTGCTCGGCGTAGTGGCGCCTGGCCAGCGCGTCGTCGACGGTCATGTGCTTGAGGGCGACGATCCTCAGGCCCTTGTTCTCGAAGCGGGCGATGATCTCGCCGGTCAGGCCGCGCGCGAACGCGTCGGGCTTGACCAGGATCAGGGTCCGGTCCATCTGGTCCTTTCTGATTTCGGTTTCGCTCTTCGGTCCTCGCAAGCTCGGACCTACGAGCGACGTTACGGTCAAGCTCGGACCTTCGAGCGACGTTACCTTCCGCGCGTCTCACGGTCGCCGCGAGCGGCCTCCGCCGCCACGGTCGGCTGGTCCGTGGTGGCGGACCGCCGGCGGCGGCGCGTGGCCGAGGGCGGCGGTGGCGCCTGCGTCTCGGCCTCGCAGTACGGGCACAGCTTCCAGGCCGGGTCGACCGGCTTGCCGCACGAGTAGCACCGCTCCTTCAGGCGGCGCATGCAGCTCGGGCAGCGCAGGTAGTCGGCCTTGATCTCGTAGTCGCAGTGCGGGCACAGCTGGTAGTCGAGCTGCGCCAGCCGCGCCTCCGCGGCGGTCATCTCGAGCTCGCGCAGGCGCACGTCGTCCACGAACTCCGGGGGCCGGACGATCAGGTACACGATCGTCCCCACGAACGGGAACAGCGAGGCGGCGGTGGCGCAGGCGACGAGCATCGGATCGTCGATGCGCCGGCGGGCGTCGGCGTAGGTCCAGAAGACCAGGGCGGCCCAGATGACGATGAGGACGAGGATCAGGACGTTGACAGCGGTGTTCAGGCTGTCGTTCGTGATCCCGAAGATGCCGAGGAGAAGCATGGCGGTTCCGGGATGGTAGTGGGAGGGGTTACAGGAACGCGCGACCGAACGCGTAGCCGATGGCGAAGAACACCAGGATGACCAGCGCGACGACCACCGCCACGAGGGCGACCATGGCCAGGACGTTCGGCCCGCGGTCGTTCACAGGGCGGACGCCCTCCGGCGCCCCGGCTGGGTGAGCAGGTCGGCGACGAGGTAGATCGAGCCGGTGGCGAGCACGGCCCCCTCCGGGCCGGCGAGCTCGCGCGCTCTTGCCACGGCGGCGTGCGGCTGCGGCACGATCTCCGACGGCGGCCCGCCGAGCTGGGCGGCGAGGGACGCGAGCGTTGCGGGCGGGAGCGCGCGGGGGTTCGTCGAGCTGGTGAAGATGGCGCCCTGGGTGTGCCCGAGCAGCGCTCGGAGCATGCTCGCGGCGTCCTTGTCGTCGAGGATGCTGACCACGGCGATCAGCGGCCGCTCGTCCGGCAGCGCCGCTGCGAGCGCCTCCATGCCCGAGGGGTTGTGGGCCCCGTCGTAGATCGTCAGCGGGCGCTCGTCGACACGCTGCAGCCGGCCGGGCACGACGATCCGTCGCGCCACCTGCTCGACGCGCCGTTCGTCGAGGCCGCCGAGGTACTCGTCCGCAGCGGTCGCGGCAAGGGCGAAGTTCGTCTGCTGGTAGCCGGGCAGCGCCACGGGCGCCGGCGTGGCCGGCACGATCCGCGCGGTCCTGCTCCGTGCCTCGTCGTCGGCGTCGGGGTCGAGCTCGCCGGTGATGAGCGTCGCCCCCTCCTTCACGACCGCGAGCTTCTCTCGGGCGATGTCACGGATCGTGGGGCCGAGCCAGCGGGTGTGCTCGAGGCCGACGTTTGTGAGGATCACGATCTCGGCGTCCAGCACGTTCGTCGCGTCGTGCCGGCCGCCGAGGCCGGCCTCGACCACCGCGACCTCGACGCCCCGGCGCGCGAACTCGGCGAACGCGGCAGCGGTCACGAGCTCGAACTGCGTCACGCGGTCGCCGGGCTCGAGCGTGCGGTCGACCTTGGCCGCCGCGGCCGCGGCGCGCTGCACCGCGGCGCCGAAGGCGCCGGCGTCGAGGTCGGCGTCGCCGATCCGGATCCGCTCGGCGAACGAGGCAAGGTGGGGCGACAGGAAAGCGCCCGTGCGCACGCCGTGCGCCTCCAGCAGCGCGGCGCACATCCGCACCGTTGAGGACTTGCCGTTCGTGCCGACCACGTGGATCGCCCGGAACGTCTCCTGCGGGCTCCCGAGCACGGTCAGCAGCCGGCGCATCCGGTCCAGCCCGAAGCGCATGCCGAACAGCTCCAGGGAGAGCAGGTGCGCCTCGGCGTCCTCGAGCCGCCAGCCGCGGCTCATCAGAGCTCTCCCAGCTCCTTCCGCAGGCGCTCGAGCTTCTCGCGCTCGGCGGCGACGACCGCCTCGGGCGCCTTGGCGACGAAGCCCTCGTTGGCGAGCTTGCCCTGGGCGCGCGCGATCTCCTTTTCCAGCGTGGCGCGGCGTGCCTCGGCGCGGCGGGCGGCGGCCTCGAAGTCCACGGCTTCGGAGGCGAGCACGGCGACGGTGCCGCCGGGCACACCGACCGTCGCCACGGGGTCGCCGCCGTCGGCCGACCATTCGACGCGCGCGAGGCGGGCGACGTGCCCGGCGGTGCGGTCGTAGCCGTCCGCCTCCAGGCGGGCGGGCACGGGCTTGCCGGCGGCGGCGCCGACGCGGTCGCGCCAGCCCCGCAGCTCCTGGGT
>JBOGYU010000269.1:0-6425 GCA_050696935.1 Solirubrobacteraceae bacterium
GCGCGAGGTCGCACGCCTCCACGTCCGCGCCGAGCGCCAGCGCCGCCGCCGCCACGTTCCCGTCGCCCGCCCCCGCGTCGAGCACGCGATCGCCCGCCTTCACGCCCGCGACCTCCGCGAGCACGGCCGCCACGGGCTCGAGCGCGCGCAGCAGCGGCTCGTGGCCGTCGCGCTCCCAGGCGGCGCGCACCCGCGCCGTCACCCCGTCGTAGTCGATGTCCGCCCGCCCCCGGGCCGAGAGCCCGAGCCGCAGCAGCGAGCGGCGCGAGATCCCCTGCTGCTCGCGCCGCGGCGGCGGCTCGTAGAGGTCGTGGCCCATGGGGACCGATCGTACGGGTCACATCCGGGTCACACGGCGCACCCCCGGCGGGGGCTACAACCTCGTCCTGGTCCCGGCGACCGGCGACGTGTTCCTGCAGGAGGACTCCGGCGGCGAGCAGTTCGTGCGCGGCGTCGACCGCCGCGGCCGGATCTACGACTTCGCGCAGACGCTGGTCAACGACTCGGAGTTCTGCGGCGGCGGCTTCAGCCCCGACGGGCAGACGTTCTTCCTCAACCAGCAGGGCGGCCGGCTGGCCTCCGGGCAGGACCCGGCGACCCAGCCCGACAGCGGGCGCGGGCTCACGTACGCGATCTGGGGTCCGTTCTAGGACTTTCGCCGGCACCCGACGGGAGTTCGGCCGACCGGTGGTCGAACTCCCGGTCGTGTGCCACACTTGGTCTCCATGGGGACCGTGGGAGGCAGCGCTGAGCTGGCGGACATCGACCAGGAGGTACGGGTCACGTTCCGCTACCCGGTGCGCTTCACGCACGGGCTGCTGCGGCCGGACAACACCGTGCTGCGCGACTCGGTGGAGGCGAACGGCGGCCGTGCGCGGCTGCTGGC
Source organism: Solirubrobacteraceae bacterium (assembly GCA_050696935.1). Classification (GTDB taxonomy): domain Bacteria; phylum Actinomycetota; class Thermoleophilia; order Solirubrobacterales; family Solirubrobacteraceae; genus DASSUW01. The sequence continues at coordinate 887 of JBOGYU010000269.1, forward strand.
CGTGATCGACGAGGGCGTCGCCGAGGCGCACCCCGGCCTCGTGGAGGAGTTGCAGGCCTACTGCGACCACCACGCCGGGGCGCTCGACCTGACGGCACGCCCGCTGGTCGTCCCCGGCGGCGAGGCGATCAAGAACCAGTCCGGCCCGGTGGACGCGATCCGCGCCGCGATCGACGTGCACGGCGTGGATCGGCACTCCTACGTGCTCGCGATCGGCGGCGGCGCGGTGCTCGACGCCGTCGGCTACGCGGCGGCGACCGCCCACCGCGGCGTGCGGCTCATCCGCGTGCCGACCACCGTGCTGGCCCAGGACGACTCGGCGGTCGGCGTCAAGAACGGGATCAACGCGTTCGGCAAGAAGAACTTCGTCGGCTCCTTCGCGCCGCCGCACGCGGTGCTCAACGACTTCGAGCTGCTGGTCACGCTGTCGGACCGCGACTGGCGCGCCGGCATCTCCGAGGCGGTGAAGGTCGCGCTGCTCAAGGACGCGCCGTTCTTCACTTGGATCGAGGCCAGCGCGCGGGAGCTGGGCGAGCGCTCGCTGGATGCGATGGCGCGCCTCGTGCACCGCAGCGCGGCGCTGCACCTGGACCACATCGCCACCAGCGGCGACCCGTTCGAGCTCGGCTCCTCGCGGCCGCTGGACTTCGGCCACTGGGCCGCGCACAAGCTCGAGCAGCTCTCCCACCACGAGCTGCGCCACGGAGAGGCGGTCTCGATCGGGATCGCGCTCGACTCCACGTACAGCTACCTCACCGGCAGCCTGCCGCACGCCGACTGGCGCCGGATCATCGAGCTGTTCGAGGCGCTCGAGCTGCCGATCTGGACGCCGGACATGGTCACGCCCGGCACCCGCGGCCGCCCCGCGGTGCTGGCCGGGCTGGAGGAGTTCCGGGAGCACCTGGGAGGGCGGCTGACGGTGATGATGCTCGAGCGCATCGGCTCGGGCTTCGAGGTGCACGAGCTGGACGAGGCGGTGGTGCTGGAGGCGTCCAGCCTCCTGCGGCACCGCGCCGAGGGGAACGCACGGGAGGCAGCATGGGAGCCGGCACTAGCCCGCTGACGCAGCGGCAGCTGATCGACGAGTACTTCATGGAGCACCGCGTGAAGGTGCTCGACCTGGCGGCGTTCCTGGACCGCCTGGAGCGGGCGCGAGAGCTCGACGCCGAGCAGGACTTCCGGCTGCGCTCCGTGCGTGACGCGCTCGGCGTGCTGGCCGACGGGAGCGGCGACCGCGTGCACCGCGTCCAGATGATCTTCAGCGACCCCCGCAGCGAGCTGCTGGAGGAGCTGGACACCAAGAGCGCCAAGGGCGCCTTCGACCCGGAGTCCTAGCCATGGAGTACATCGACCTCCACGCCCACATGGTCTCCCGGACCACCGACGACTACCGCGCGATGGCGATGAGCGGCTGCGTCGCCGTCACCGAGCCCGCGTTCTGGGCCGGCTATGACCGGCCCGGCGTCGACGCCTTCCGGGACTACTTCGACCGCCTGACCGACTTCGAGCCCAAGCGGGCCGCGACGTACGGCGTCGCCCACTTCACGTGGATGTGCCTGAACCCGAAGGAGGCCGAGGACCGCGAGCTCACGCGCGCGGTGCTCGAGATCATCCCGGAGTTCCTGGAGAAGCCGAACGTGCTCGGGATCGGCGAGATCGGCCTCAATCGCGTCACGAGAAACGAGCTGGCCGGCTTCAAGGACCACGTCGACCTGGCGATGCAGCTCGAGCAGCTCATCCACATCCACACGCCCCACCTCGAGGACAAGTGGAAGGGCACGAAGGCGATCGTCGAGACGCTGGCGGCCGACTCGCGCATCGAGCCCGGGCGCGTGATGGTCGACCACGCGGAGGAGCACACGGTCGAGATGATCCTCGACAAGGGCTTCTGGACGGGGCTGACGCTGTACCCGATCACGAAGGTCACGCACGCGCGCGCGGTCGACATGATCGAGGTCCACGGCCCGGAGCGGATCTGCGTGGCGGCGGCGTGCGACTGGGGTGAGAGCGACCCGCTGGCGGTCCCGGCGTTCGTGCTGGAGATGCGCCGTCGCGGGCATCCGGACTCGCTGATCCGCCGGGTCGTGTACGAGAACCCGATCGAGTTCCTCGGCCAGTCCCCGAAGTTCCGGCTGCCGGAGCGCGAGGGCGCCGTCGCGGTCTAGTGGCCCCGTCCGCAAGTACGACGCATTCCGGCGGACGGAACCACTAGTGGTCGTCGGCGACGGGCTGCACCTCACGTACTGCACGAACATCCACCCGGCCAACGGCTGGGAGGCCGTGCTGGAGAGCCTGCGCGCGCACGCTCCGGCGCTGAAGGCGCGGCTGTCGCCGGACGCGCCGTTCGGGCTCGGGCTGCGGCTGTCGGGCGCCGAGAGTGCGGAGCTGCTGGAGGGGGACCGCCTGGCGCGGTTCCGCGAGTGGCTGGACGCCGAGGGGCTGTACGTGTTCACGCTGAACGCCTTCCCGCACGGGGCGTTCCACGGGCAGCCGGTGAAGGCCGACGTGCACGCGCCGGACTGGCGCAGCGAGGAGCGCGTGGCGTACACGCTGCGGATGGCGGAGATCCTGGCGGCGCTGCTGCCCTCGGGTGAGTCGGGCACGATCTCCACGAGCCCCTTGTCCTACGCGCCGTGGCTCGACGACGACGGCTGGGAGCGGTGCACGGCGAACGTCGTGCGGGTCGGCGAGGCGCTGCGCGGGACCTCGATCGCGCTGGCGATCGAGCCGGAGGCCGACGGCGCGCTGGCCGACGTCGCCGATCTCGTGCGGTGGTGGCCGGACGAGCTGGACCGCGAGCACGTGACCGCGTGCTTCGACGCCTGCCATGCCGCGGTGGCGTACGAGGAGCCGGCGGAGGCGCTCGCCGCGCTGGCCGAGGCGGGCATCCGGGTGGGGAAGGTGCAGCTCTCGGCCGCGCTGCGGCTGGCTCCGGCGATGCGCGAGCAGCTGCGACAGTTCGCCGACCCGGTGTACCTGCACCAGGTTGCGCAGCGCTCGCCGGCCCGTTCCTGGCCCGACCTGCCGGAGGCGCTGTCTGCATCGAACGGCGGGGGCGACGAGTGGCGCGTGCACTTCCACGTGCCGATCTTCATGGAGCGCTACGGGGAGCTGGAGTCCACGCAGGACGAGCTGCGGCGCACGATCTCGGTCGCCCGGGGGGCCACCTCGCACATGGAGATCGAGACGTACACGTGGGACGTGCTGCCGGCGGGCCTGAAGGCGTCGCCGGTGGACTCGATCGCGCGCGAGTACGAGTGGGTGCTCGATGTCCTCGGCTGACGTCGCCGGCCGGCCGTCCGCGCTCGGTGCCTGGCTGGCGCTGGCGCGGGTGTCGAACACGCCGACCGTGGTGTCGAACACCGTGGCCGGCGCTGTGCTCGCCTCGGTGAGCGCGGATGCCGGCACGGTCGTCGTGGTGGCGGTGGCGATGGCGCTCTTCTACACGGCGGGCATGATCCTCAACGACGTCGCGGACGAGGAGGTCGACCGCCGCGAGCGGCCGGAGCGGCCGATCCCGTCGGGCGCCGTCAGCCGCGCGGCCGCGCTCGCCGCGGTCGCCGGCCTGTTCGCCGCCGGCCTCGCGGCCCTCGCCGCCGTGGGCCTGTCGCCGCTGCTCGCCGGGCTCGGCCTCGTCGCGCTGATCGTGCTCTACGACTTCTGGCACAAGGGCAACGCCCTCTCCCCCGTGCTGATGGGCGGCTGCCGCGCGCTGGTGTACGTGGTCGCGGCGCTGGCCGTTGCCGGTTCGGCCGAGGACGTCCTCGCCCCGGCGGCCGTGCTGCTCGTCTACATCGTCGGCCTCACCGCGGTGGCCAAGGCCGAGGCGACCGGGAGCTCGCCCGTTTGGCCCGTGGCGGCGGTGCTCGCGCCCGTCGTGTACTGGGCCTTCGATCCGGATGCGCTCGTCCTGCTCGCCGCCTTCGCCGCCTGGGCCGTGTGGGCGCTGTGGCTGGTGCTGGGGCGGCACCGGATCGGGCCGGCGGTCGGGCGCCTGATCGCCGGCGTCGCGCTGTTTGACGCTGTGGCGGTGGCCAGCGCCGGCGGGAGCCTCGCGGCGGTCGCCGTCTGCCTCGCGGCGTTCGCGGCCACCGTCGCCCTCCAGACCAAGATCGCGGGGACCTGATGCCGCAGAAGACCGTCGTCCTGTGCACCGTCGCGCTCACTCCCGAGCTGCTCGAGCACGCGCCGCGCCTGCGGGCGTTCGCCGAGCCGGTGGCGCTGGGGGGCGTCACGCCCGCCGTGACCGCGACCGTGCAGAGCACGTACCTGACAGGCTTGCCGCCGAGCGGGCACGGCGCGGTCGGCAACGGCTGGCTGTTCCGGGACACGATGGAGGTGCGCCTGTGGCAGCAGTCGAACCGGCTCGTGCAGGCGCCGAAGGTGTGGGAGGCCGCGCCGGGGATCACGACCGCGAACCTGTGCTGGTGGTTCGCGATGTACTCGTCGGCGGACGTGACGGTGACCCCGCGGCCGATGTACCCCGCCGACGGGCGCAAGATCCCGGACTGCTACACGAAGCCCGGCGACCTGCGGGACGTGCTCCAAGCCGAGCTGGGGCAGTTCCCGCTGTTCAAGTTCTGGGGGCCGGCGGCGTCGATCGACTCCACGCGCTGGATCGCCGAGGCGGCCAGGATCGTGGACGGCCGCTTCAGCCCGGACCTGTCCCTGGTGTACCTCCCCCACCTCGACTACGGGCTGCAGAAGCGCGGGCCCGCGGCCGCCGACAATCGTGCCGACCTCGCGGAGCTCGACGCGGTGGCGGGTGACCTGATCGACTTCTACGAGGCGCGCGGCGCAAGGGTGATCGTGCTGTCCGAGTACGGGATCGTGCCGGTGTCGCGCCCGGTGCACCCGAACCGGGCGCTGCGCGCCGCGGGGCTGATCGCCTACCGGGACGAGCTGGGGCGGGAGGTGCTCGACATCGGCGGCAGCGAGGCGTTCGCGATGGCCGACCACCAGCTCGCCCACGTGTACGTGCGCGACTCGGCGCGCGTGGGCGAGGTGCGCTCGCTCTTGGCGGGCCTCGACGGGGTCGGCGACGTGCTCGACGAGGCCGGCAAGCGCGAGTACGGGCTCGACCACGAGCGCTCCGGCGAGCTGGTGCTGATCGCCGAGCCGGACGCGTGGTTCACGTACTACTACTGGGAGGACGACGCGCGGGCGCCCGACTACGCGCGCACCGTCGACATCCACCGCAAGCCCGGCTACGACCCCGTGGAGCTGTTCCTGGACCCGACCATCCGGGTGCCGCCGCTGGCGTTGGGGTCGCGGCTGGTGCGCAAGAAGCTCGGCTTCCGGACGCTGATGGACGTGATCCCGCTCGACGCGTCGCTGGTGAAGGGCTCGCACGGCCGGATCCCCGACGACCCCCGCCACGGCCCGCTGCTGCTGACGCGCCAGGCGGACCTGCTCGAGGACGCCGAGTTGCCCGCGACCGGCGTGCACGACCTGATCCTGCGCCACCTCGGGGTGCCGGCGCCGGCGCCGGCGCGATGACCTCCGTCGGCCGCCGCAAGGCCGACCACCTGCGGATCGC
>JBOGYU010000270.1:0-6418 GCA_050696935.1 Solirubrobacteraceae bacterium
CCGTCGGGCGCCCGTCGGTGGGCACAGCGCCCTGGCGGCAGACGATCGCCGCGGCGGCGCCGTCGCAGATCGAGCTGCACATGAGCAGCGTCAGCGGGTCGGCGATCGGCCGCGAGCCGGCCACCTGCTCGCGCGTGACCTTCTTGCGATGCTGGGCGAGCGGGTTGAGCGCCCCGTTGCGATGGCTCTTGACCGTGACGTCGAGCAGGTCGTCCTCGGACAGCAGCCCGGCGTCGATCCGCTTGCGCAGGCGCATGGCGTAGATCGCGGTGAACTGCAGGCCGAGACCGCCAAGGATCTCGATGTCCGCGGCGCTCTCGAGCGCGTTCAGCGAGAGATCGCGGTCGCCGACGAACATCTTTTCGTAGCCGACCGCGAGGGCCACGTCAGCTGCGCCGGCGCGCACGGCCATGATCGCCTCGCGCAGCGCGGTGGAGCCGCTCGCGCAGGCGTTCTCGACGTTGACGACCGGCACGCGCTCGAGCCCGACGTCGCGGATGACCGTCTGGCCGCGGATCTGCTCCTGGCCCTGCAGCACGCCCGCCATGGCGTTGGCCGAATACACGGCCTGCACGTCGCGGACGCCGATCCCGGCGTCGTCGAGCGCCCGCACGATCGCGCCGCGCGCGAGGTCCTTGAGCGAGGCGTCGGGGAAGCGCCCGAACGGGTGCATGCCGACGCCGGCGATCGTGACGGCGTCTCCTCTCATGACACCGCCCTGACCCTCCGCGCGGCCCGGCCGGCGCTCTCAAGCTCGGCCGCGCTGCTGACCTCGAGCGCGGCCTCCACCGCCGCGGCGGCGTGCTTGAGGTCGGGCAGCAGCTCCAGCCGCCGCTTGCGGGACAGCCGCGACTCCGGGCCGAGAATGCTCAGCGCGGCGAGGAAGTGGTGGCCCCACACCGGCACGGAGATTGCGGCCGCGCCCGCGATCCGCTCGCCCGAGCTCATCGCCCAGCCCTGGCGCCGGACCTTCTCGAGCTCCTTCCGGAGCGCGTCGACGTCCGGCCGGTCCTCCGCGGGATAGGACTCGACCGCTCGCAGCGCGGCCTCCTGCTTGGCGTCGTCGAGGAAGCCGATCAGCACCTTGCCGGCCGAGCCGAGGTGCAGTGCCGCGGTGGCGCCGGGGTAGGAGGTGTAGCGGATCGACGCGCGGCTCTGGAACTCTTCGATGCAGACGCGCTCGGTGCCGATCCCCACGTGCAGCGTGACGGTCTCGTTCGCCTTGTCCCGCAGCGTCTCGAGCACCGGACGCGCGCCCGCGGAGATCGAGCCGAGCCCGGTCACCATGCCCTGCACGAGGCGCAGGAAGCCGGGGCCGAGCATGTAGCGGTTCTGCACCGGGTCCTTGATGACCAGACGCTCGTGGTTGAGGCTCGTGAGCATGCGGAAGACCGTCCCCTTCGACAGGCTCGTCGCCCGGGTGATCTCGGTCAGCGTGCGGGGTCCGTCGGCCAGCGCCATCAGGATGTCGATGCTGCGCTCGACGGATTGGATGCGACCCGGCATGGCTCTCCCTTCAGCAGGTCCTTGACGCTTCTGGCACTGGGAGCGTCGCGCATCAGCTCGTCCCGGGCGTTGCGGACCAGCCCCGCTCCCGCTTCGTTGCGGGCCGCGAGGGAGTCGGCGTCCATGCCGTGCCAGCTCGGGTACAGGACATCGGCGCCGGCGCCGCGGATCTCGATGCACCGGTCGCCGGCGGTCACGGTGAGGGTGGCCTCGGTCTCCGCGAGGTCGCCGCGCGGCTGCAGCTCGACGCGCTCGATCACGTGCGCGAGGCCCGCGTCGCCCGGGCGCTCGAGGCGGCCCAGCGGCACGAGCCCGTCGGTGATCCCACAGGCGACGCAGAAGGCGAGGCTCATCAGCGCGTCCGAGCGCGAGCGGAACGGGCCGCGGTTCGCCGAGCCGGGGTAGGTGGCCTCGGCTTCGGAGACGCCGACGGCGATCGAGTCCGGCGCCGCTCCCTGGAGGTCGAGGTGCGCGCGGCAGGCGAGCCAGGTGGGCACCTCGGCGATGCCGCTGACCGGGTACGGCTTGGTCGCGACGTCGAGCACGCCCGAGACTTCCTCCATGCGCTCGGCGAGCGCGCGGGCGCCGTCGTCGTGGAAGAACGCGCGCGCCCAGCCGGCGGCGCCCTCGAGCGCCTGCGGCGAGGCGGTCGCCCCTGCGGCGGTCAGCTCGCCCGCCTCGACGCCAGCGCGGGCCGCCGCCCCCAGCTCAAGCAGCCACTCGTCGGTCCCCGAGAGCCACGCCTGGTTCGTGCCGGCGCTCATGGTCGCGGCGAGGCCGATCGCGTTCGCGACGCCGTCCTCGCCGAGGTTCATCGCGACGGCGGCGGTGGCGGCGGCTCCGAGCGGCCCAAACATGCCGGTGGGCCGCATGCCGCGCCGCTGCGCGACGCCGGAGTAGGCGGCGGAGACGCGGCACATGACGTCGTAGCCGGCGGCGAGGCACTCCAGCAGCCGGTCGCCGACCGCGTCCTCGAGCGCCAGCGCCGTCGCCAGCGTCGCCGCTCCGACGTGGACGCGGCCGTGCGGGAAGAAGTCGTCCTGCGTGCGGGCATGCAGCGTCATGCCCCAGCGACGGGCCGCGTCGGCCGGGGAGCGGTGGTCGGCTGGCAGGAGGCGCTCGATCAGCCGCCCGGCCGCCCCGAGGTCGCCGGCGGCTGCGGCCAGGTTGCCGAGGGTGAGCAGGCGCAGCTGATCGCGGACCGGCTCGGCCGGCGGCTCGAGCGCGCGCTGGGCGAGCGCCTTCGTGAGCGTCACCGCCCGTCCTCCTCCAAGCGGGCCCGCAGCCCGGCGCGATCGACCTTGCCGTACGCGTTCTTGGGGATCTCGTCGAGGATCACCACGCGCTTCGGCGCCCGGAACCCGAGCCGCGGCTTAGCGAACTGCAGCACGTCGGCGACCTCCAGCGCCGCACCGCGGCGGGCCCGCAGCGCCGCGCTGACGACCGTGCCCCAGCGGTCGTCGGGCAGGCCCATGACGCAGACCTCCTCGATCGAGGGGTGCTCGGTGAGCGCCTGCTCGACCTCGCGTGGCGCGATGTTGAAGCCGCCCGAGTTGATCATCTCGTCCGTGCGGCCGAGCAGATACAGGTAGCCGGACTCGTCCATCATGCCCATGTCGCGCGTCCGCACCCAGCCGCCGGTCAGCACCTCGGCGGTCTCCTCGGGCCGGTTGTGGTAGCCGGTCATGAGGTGCTGGCCGGTGACCATGACCTCGCCGCGCTCGCCGCGTGGCAGCGGCTCGCCGTCCTCGCCGCACACCTCCACGCCGACCGAGCGCCAGGCGCGACCGGCCGAGGACCGGCGGGCGCCGTCGCCCTCGTGGTCGCGCTTGTGCAGGCAGGTGAGCGTCACGGGCGCCTCGCTCTGGCCGTAGATCTGCACGAGCACTGGGCCGAAGCGCTCGAGCGAGGCGTCCAGCACGGGGCCGGGGATCGGCGCCGCCCCGTAGATCACGCTGTCGTACCCGAATGGCGCGCCGCGGTCGTGCTCGAGCAGCATCGACAGCATCGTCGGCACCAGCTTGAGGGTGCGCACGTCGGGCCGGGTGGATAGCTCGAAGACCCGCTCGGGGTCGAAGCGCTCGAGGATGCACATCCCCGCCCCGGACATCAGGTACGGGAGCACGAAGTAGCCGGCGCCGTGCGACAGCGGCTGGGTGAGGACGATCTGCTCGCCCGGCTCGTGCGGGCCCAGCTCCAGCGCGAGGTTGAGCGCGACCTCACGGATCGCTCGGTGGCTCAGCACGATGCCCTTCGGCCGACCGGTGGTCCCGGAGGTGTAGCTGATCCAGGCCGGCGCCTCGTCCCCGCCGCCGCGGCGGATCACGTCCGGCCGCGCCTCCTCGACGAGCGCGTCGAAGCCTCGGCCGCTCGAGTCGGGCGAGGGGTCGAACGTGATCGGCATCACGCCGAGCTCGTCGTGCAGGGCGGCGGCCTCGGCGGCGAAGCGGCCGGAGTGGATCAGCACCCGCACGTCGGCGTCCTGCACCGCGTAGCGGAAGTCGGGCAGCGCCAGCCGCGGATTCATGGCCACGCGGACGCGGCGCGCGAGCGCGATACCGAGATCGGCCTCCACATAAGCGGTCCGGTTCTCGGACAGCACGCCGACGCAGGCTCCGGGCTCCACGCCGAGGGCGTCCAGAGCGTTCGCGAACCGCTCGGCGCGGGCGACGAGCTCAGCCATCCGCCACACCCGCGAGCCGTCGTCGACGGCCGGCACGTGCGCATGGTCGCGCGCGGCCCGGCGCACCAGGTAGGGAACGTCGACCGCCCCCTGGACCCTTCCCCGATTCTTGTCGTTGTTCCACATCTCAAAATGAAAATATCACATTGCGAACCCTGGGGAAAGGGTGAGCCGACCCGAATCGGTCACTCGCCGGCAAGGAGATGGCGCGTCAGCCCCGCGCGCGCGACCTTGCCGCCGACGCTCCGCCCGACCGTCCGCTCGGCCAGCTGGACCCCGTCCAGGAGCCGCTCAACGTCGATCCCGGTCTCGACGCCCATGTCGTCCAGCAGGGCGACGAGGTCCTCGGTGGCGACGTTGCCCGTGTCGCCCCTGCCGTAGACGATGCCCGGCGGATGGCCCCCGAGGCCGCCGAAGGCGGAGTCGAGATGGTGGACGCCGGCGCGCAGGGCCGCGACGCAGTTGGCGATCCCCGTCCCGCGGGTGTCGTGGAAGTGACCGATCCAGCGCACGCCCGGCCAGCGCTCGCGCAACTGCCCGAAGCGCTCCTCCACCGCGAGCGGGTTGCCCATCCCCGTGGTGTCGGCCAGCGAGATCAGCGTCACGTCGTGGGCGGTGAACAGCTCGACCCACGCCTCCACCTGTTCGAGGGCGACCGGGCCGGTGAACGGGCAGCCGAACGCGGTCGCGACGGTGCCGACGGCCGGCAGCCCCGCCGTGCGCGCCAACCGCAGCGCCTCCCGCAGCTGGTCGCGCATCTCGCGGTGCGTGCGCCGGACGTTGCGCCGGCTGTGCGCCTCGCTGGCGGAGACGACGAGGCTGATCTCGCTCGGTCCGTGGCCGGCGGCCGCCGCTTCCGCCGCGCGGCGCACGGCGGTGGCGTTCACACAGGTGGCCTTGTAGATGACGCCGGGACGCCGGCGGATCCGGCGCAGCACCTCCTCGGCGTCGGCGAACTGCGGAACGCGGCCCGGGTGCGAGAACGATGTCGCCTCGATCCTTCGGAACCCCAGGTCGGCGAGCCGCTCGATCGCCTCCACCTTGCCCTCCAGCGGGACGATCCCCGGCTCGTGCTGCAGGCCGTCGCGCGCGAGGCACTCGCAGACGACGCACCCGGCCGGAAGGCCGCCCGTCAACGGCCGGCCCGCTTCAGGTGGATGGTGCCGAGCGAGGCCGCGACCGGCTCCCCGTCCGCGTCGGTGATCGTCGCGGTGGCCACGCCCGTGCTCCCGCCGACCCGCACCACCTCGCCCAGGCACCGGAAGCGATCGCCGCGGGCGGGTGCCAGGTAGCTTATCTTCAGCTCGAGCGTGGTCAGACGGTCGTCCTCGCCCATCAGCGTCCGCACCGCTTGGAGCAGCGCCGAGTCAGCGACGGTCGCGAGCGTCCCGCCGTGGACGATGCCCATGACGTTCTGGAACTCCGCGCGGGGCTCGAACAGCACGGTGGCAGAGCCGGGCGCGAGCGCGTCCAGCCGCATGCCGAGCGTGGCGTGCACGGGCGACCGGTCGTAGAGCTCGCGCATGCGCTCGTACCAGCGCTCGCGTGGCTCGGTCACGCCGGATCCCGCTCCGCCATCCGCCGCCGGCGCTCGAACGCCGCCGCGCCCTCACGAGCGGCCGCCGAGCGCCTCGCCGCCAGCACCGCGTCGCGCGCGCTCGCCAGCTGCTCACCGATCGGGCGGCCCGCAGTGTCGTAGAACAGCCGCTTCGTGAGGCGCTGGCCGCCCGGGTGGATCGCGGCGAGCCGCTGTGCCAGCTCGGCCGTCGCCGCCTCGAGCTCGGCGGCCGGCAGCGCGCGGTTCGCGATCCCGAGCGCCGCCGCCTCCGCGCCGGTGATGCGCCGGCCCGACAGGGCGAGGTCGAGCGCGACCCGCGAGCCGGCGAGCTGACGCAGGTAGACGGTCGCGATCCCGGCGACCAGCCCGTGCTCGACCTCGGGCAGTCCCAGCATCGCGTCGTCGGCGCAGAGCATGAAGTCGCACGCGAGCGCGAGGCTGAGGCCAGCGCCGAGGGCGTGGCCATGGACCGCGGCCACGACCGGGACGCGTGCCGCGCGGATGCGCTCGTGCAGGTCGGCCACCCGCGCGGTCCAGGCGGCGTGGGCGTCCGAGTCGTCGGCGGCAACCGCGTGCAGATCGGCGCCGGCGCAGAAGGCGCGCCCGCGGCCGCGGATGACGATGGCGCCGGGGTCGCGCGCGGCGAGGTCCTCGAGCGCATCGCCCGGCCC
>JBOGYU010000271.1:0-6410 GCA_050696935.1 Solirubrobacteraceae bacterium
GCTCACGAACGTGCCCTTCGGCGTGGTCGTGCGCCGCCCGTCCGAGGTCCGGTCGGTGGCCTGCATCCGCGACTGCGCGGCCGCGGGCGCCGCGCATGCGGGCTCGCGGCTGCGGCTGAGCGGCCGCCGGCTGAAGCGGACGTACGAGGTGGCCTTCCTCGGCGCCGAGGGCGAGGCCGACGACGTCTCGACGGCGCCGCTGCAGCCGAAGCGCCGCCACCGCGTCGACGTGCTCGTGCCGCTCGGCGCCGTCGCCGGCCCCGTCGTGGTCGCCGACCGCGACGGGCAGCGGTCCCCGGAGGTCACCGGGCCGGCGATCGCGGGCGAGGACGCGTCGATGCTCGCCGGCGGCCCGCCGCGGGTGGAGGTGCAGGCGCAGGCGCGCCGCGCGTTCTTCGACGCCGCGCAGCCCGCGGAGGTCACCTACGTGGTCCACGGCGACTCGCCGGCGGACGTCGTGGTCGAGCTCGTGCGCGGGCGCAACGGCGCCGTGGTCTCGCGCTGGGACGTCCCGGGCGTCTCGCCGGACGCGCTCCAGACCCTCACCTGGGACGGCACCGCCGGGGGCGCGGTGCAGCGCACCGGCCGCTACTCCTTCCGGGTCTCAGCGATCACCGCCGGCGGGGCGCGCGCGGTCAGCGCGCAAGCGCCCGGGGAGGTGGACGCGCCCGACCCCGCCGCCTTCCAGTTCCTGCGCCACGCGTTCCCGGTCCGCGGCCCACACGGCTACGGCGAGCTCGGCGCCTCCTTCGGCGGCGGCCGCGGTCACCAGGGCCACGACGTGTTCGCCGCCTGCGGGACGCCGCTCGTCGCGGCCCGGGGCGGCGTCGTCGAGTTCAAGCAGTACCACGGCCGCGCGGGGCACTACATCGTGATCGACGGCGAGCGGACCGGCATCGACTACGCGTACATGCACCTGCGCGACGCCGCGCTCGTGGACGAGGGCGACCGCGTCCACACCGGCCAGCCGATCGGGTACGTGGGCGACACCGGCTCGGCCAGCGCCTGCCACCTGCACTTCGAGATGTGGAGCCCGCCCGGCTGGTACGACGGCGGCAGCCCGTTCGATCCGCTGCCGTCGCTCCAGCGCTGGGACCGGCGCTCCTAGCGGCGCTGGCGCCAGCGCCGCATGCGCCGCGCCTCGATCTCGCGCAGCACGAGGAACGCGAGCACGCCGGCCAGCGCGCCGCCGACGAGGCCCGGCGCCACCTCGCCGCGGGCCACCATGCCGGCCGCGTAGAGAACCGCGATGAAGACGCCGACGGCGACCTTGGCCCGGGTGGAGAGGCCCTGGGGCGGCTCGCCGCGCGGCTGAGGGTCCCACGGCGACGGCTTGCGCGGGGGCTTGGGCTCGCCGCCTACTCCCACTCGATCGTGCCCGGGGGCTTGCTCGTGATGTCGAGCACCACGCGGTTGACCTCGCGGATCTCGTTGATCATGCGCGAGGCGATCCGCTCGAGCAGGTCGTACGGCAGCCGCGCCCAGTCGGCCGTCATCGCGTCGTCGGACGTCACCGCGCGGATCGCGACAACGTAGCCGTACGTGCGCTCGTCCCCCTGCACGCCGACCGTGCGGATGTCCGGCAGCACGCAGAACGACTGCCACAGCTCGCGGTACAGGCCGGCCTTGCGGATCTCGTGCTGGAGGATCGAGTCCGCATCGCGCAGGGTGTCCAGGCGCTCCTTCGTGGCCTCGCCGCCGACCACCCGGATCGCCAGGCCCGGCCCGGGGAACGGCTGGCGCCAGACCAGCCGCTCGGGCAGCCCGAGCTCGGCCCCGACGGCGCGCACCTCGTCCTTGAACAGCGCCCGCAGCGGCTCGACGAGCTCGAACTCGAGGTCCTCGGGCAGGCCGCCGACGTTGTGGTGGGACTTGATCGTCGCGGCGCCCGTGCCGCCGCCGGACTCGATCACGTCCGAGTACAGGGTGCCCTGGACGAGGTAGCGCGCGTCGCCGATCCGCGCCGCCTCTTGCTCGAACACGCGGATGAACTCGGCGCCGATCGCCTTGCGCTTGGCCTCGGGCTCGCTGACGCCGCGCAGGCGGTCGAGGAAGCGGTGCTCGGCGTCCACCGCCACGAGCGGGACCTTGAAGTGGTCGCGGAACGCGGCGATCACCTGCTCGCCCTCGTTCTTGCGCATCAGCCCGTGGTCGACGAACACGCACGTCAGCCGGTCGCCCACGGCGCGGTGGACGAGCAGCGCCGCGACGGAGGAGTCGACGCCCCCGGAGAGGCCGCAGATCACGCGCCCCTCCCCCACCTGCGCCCGGATGGCGGCGACCTGCTCGTCGATGATCGAGGCGGCGCTCCACGTGCGGTCGCAGCCGCAGACGTCGCTCAGGAACGTGGTCAGGACCTGCTGGCCATACGGCGTGTGGACGACCTCGGGGTGGAACTGGATGCCGTACAGCCCGCGGGCGACGTCCTCCACCGCGGCGACCGGCGACTCGGTGGAGCTGGCCAGCGCCGTGAAGCCTGGAGGCGCGGCGTACACCGTGTCGCGGTGCGACATCCAGCAGGACTGGTCGGCGGGCGTGCCGGCCAGCAGGCGGCCGGGCTCGCTCACGGTGAGCCGGGAGCGCCCGAACTCCCCCACCTCGGCGCCCTCGACGCGGCCGCCGAGCGTGAGCACGAGCGCCTGCATGCCGTAGCAGATGCCCAGCACGGGGATCCCGAGCTGGAGCAGGGCCGGGTCCAGCCGCGGGGCGCCCGGCGCGTAGACGGACGCCGGCCCGCCGGAGAGGATCAGCCCCTTCGGGCGCCGCCGGCGCACCTCCTCCGCGCCGATGTGGTGCGGCAGCAGCTCGGAGAAGACGCCGAGCTCGCGCACCCGGCGGGCGATCAGCTGCGAGTACTGGCCCCCGAAGTCGAGGACGAGGACCTCGTCGTGCGCGACGGCCCGCTCGAGCGCGAGCTCCTCGACGGGCTGCTCGGCGACGACGCCCGAGCCGTGACCGGCCGAGACGAGGTCGTGCCCGGCGGCGACGAGATCGGCCTCAGTCTGCGACAAGCGCGACCGCCCCACCGCGCGCGGCCATGCCGATCGACTGCTCGCGCTGGAGCTGCTTGCCCTCGGTTTGCAGCGCGGGAGCCACCATCAGCTCGGCCCGGTTGAACTCGGCGATGTCCTGATAGCCGCAGGTAGCCATCGAGGTCCGCAGCGCGCCCATCAGGTTGAACGTGCCGTCGTTCTCGCGCGCCGGCCCGGTGATGATCTCCTGCAGCGAGCCGTTCTGGGTGGTGCGGACCCGCGCGCCGCGCGGCAGCGACGGGTGGAACGTCGCCATCCCCCAGTGGTAGCCGTGGCCCGGCGCCTCGTACGCGCGCGCGAGCGGGGAGCCGACCATCACCGCGTCGGCGCCGCAGGCGAAGGCCTTCGCGACGTCCCCGCCGGTGCGCATGCCGCCGTCGGCGATCACGCGGCAGTACTCGCCCGTCTCCAGCATGTGCTGGGAGCGGGCGGCCGCCACGTCGGCGATCGCGGTGGCCTGTGGGACGCCGATGCCGAGCACGCCGCGGGTGGTGCACGCAGCGCCGGGGCCGACGCCCACGAGCACGGCGGCGGCGCCGGTGCGCATGAGGTGCAGCGCGGTGGAGTAGCTGGCGCAACCGCCGAGCACGACCGGCACGGGCAGCTCGCGCACGAACTCCTTGAGGTTGAGCACGTGCCCCTGGGAGGAGACGTGCTCGGCCGAGATCACGGTGCCCTGGATGACGAGGATGTCGAGCCCCGCGTCGAGCGCCAGCTCGTGCCAGCGCTCCACCCGCTGCGGGGTCAGGGAGGCGGCGGCGACCACGCCGTGCGCCTTGATCTCCTGGATCCGCCGCGCGATCAGCTCCTCCTTGACCGGCTCGAGGTAGATGTCCTGCATCTCCCTCGTGGCCTCCTCGCGGTCGAGCCCCGCGATCCGCTCGAGCTGGGCGTCGGCGTCCTCGTACCGGGTCCAGATGCCCTCGAGGTTCAGGACCGCGAGCCCGCCGAGCCGGCCGATCACGCCCGCCGTCTCCGGGGAGACGACGCCGTCCATGGCGGAGGCCAGCAGTGGCAGCTCGAACCGGTACGGGCCGAGCGTCCACGTGATGTCGACATCGTCGGGGTCGCGCGTGCGACGCGAGGGCACGATGGCGACGTCGTCGAAGCCGTAGGCGCGGCGCGCCTTCTTGCCACGGCCGATCTCTACTTCCATTGCCTGATCCTAGGGACGGGGGCGGACGGTTCCACCAGGCTAGCCGACCTCGGCCGGCATCTCCGGCCGCTCGACCTCGATCTCCCCGCGCAGGCGCTCGACGCGGTCGGGATCGACCAGGCCGGCGCCGAGGTGCTGGGTGGACTCTGCGCCGCAGGCGACGCCGTAGGCCAGGCAGTCGGCGGTCGGCCGGCCGGCGTAGCGGGCGGCGACGAACCCGGCCAGGAACGCGTCACCCGAGCCGACGGTGGCGCGCGGCTCGATCGCGCCGGGCGGGACGCGCACCCGGTACAGGCAGCGGCCGCCGTTGGGCTCCTCGGGTGCC
This sequence comes from Solirubrobacteraceae bacterium, assembly GCA_050696935.1. Lineage (GTDB taxonomy): Bacteria > Actinomycetota > Thermoleophilia > Solirubrobacterales > Solirubrobacteraceae > DASSUW01. The sequence continues at coordinate 4,514 of JBOGYU010000271.1, forward strand.
ATCTGGGCAAAGCAGCCGTCCGGCATCGTCATGACCGCCTCGCGCGCGCCCAGCTCCACCATCTCGCGCACCGCGATCACGCGGTCCTCGTCGTCGTTGAACTCGTGGCCGACGAGCTCCTCGGCCTCGAGCACGTTCGGCGAGATCACGTCGGGCTCGGCGCGCACCGCGCGGCGCAGCGGGTCGCCGTCGGTGTCGACCACGGTCGCGACGCCGAGCCGGCGCAGCTCGCGGATCAGGCGCGCGTAGATGTCGATGTCCACCTCGCGCGGCAGGGAGCCGGCGAACACGCACAGGCTGGCTCCCTTGGCGAGGTACAGCAGCTTGTCCACGAACAGGTCGCACTCCTGGTCGGAGACCTTCGGGCCGCGCTCGTTGATCTCGGTCTGCTCGCCGGTCGTGGGGTCGATCACCGCGGTGTTGGTGCGCGACTCCTCGCGGATCCGCACGAAGTCGCTCAGCACGGAGAGCTGCGTGAGCTGGTCGACGATCCGGGTGCCGGTCGGCCCGCCGGTGAGGCCGGTGGCGATCACGGGGGCGCCGAGCGTCTTGAGCACGCGCGCGACGTTGACGCCCTTGCCGCCCGGCATGGTGGTCTGTTCCACCGTGCGGTGGCGGCGGCCGAGCCGGAAGTTCGGCACGGACAGGGTCTTGTCGATGGCCGTGTTGAGCGTGACCGTGATGATCATGCGATGCGGGCCTCCTCGCGTGCCCGCCGGCGGCGCGGCCCCCCGTTGCGGCGCCGCTGCCGTGCGAGGAGCACGGTACCGCTCAGCACGGCGAAGGCGAGCACGACCCCGACCGGGCGCGTCAACCAGGCCTTGGTGCGCTGCGCCAGGCCGGCGGCCGGGACCTCGGCGCTCGCCATCAGCGGGACGGTGGCGATCCGGCGGCCGTCCTGCAGCACCGCGGCGGTGCCGAGCCCGGTCCCGAAGCGGATCGGCCCCTCGACCTCGGCGGGGTAGGACAGCGGCTCGATCGTCACGCGGTGGCGCTCCCCGCGCGGGACCACCGTGCGCTCGCCGTTGCTCCCGACCACGAGCTCGAGCGCGGCGCCGCGCCGGTAGCGGATCGGCACCGACACGCCGACGCGCTTGCCGACCGGGGCGGCGGTGATGCGCTGGAACTCCCCGATCCCGAACGTCAGCAGGTCGAGCGTGTCGTCGTCGCGCTGGCTCTTGCCGTCGGCGGCGAGCACGGCGGAGACCACCTGGATCCCCCGCTGGCGGCCGGAGCCGACCAGCACGTCGCCGGCCTGGCTCGTGTGGCCGGTCTTGACCCCGTTGACCCAGGGGACCTGCGCGACGAGGCGGTTGCGGTTGACGAAGGTGCGCTCGCGGACGCCGGTGGTGAGCGTGATCTCCGCCTGGTTGACCGTGCGGCGGAAGAACGGCTTGGTGCGCAGCATCATTGCCAGCTTGGCGAGGTCGCGGGCGCTGGAGTAGGCGCCGGGCTCGTCGAGCCCGATCGGGTTGCGGTAGCGGGTGTTCTCCAGCCCCAGCTCGCGCACGCGGCGGTTCATCTCGCGGACGAACGCGCGCTCGGAGCCGGCCACGCCCTCGGCCAGGGCCATCGCGGCGTCGTTGCCGGACTCCACGAGCAGGCCGCGCAGCAGGTCGCGGACCGACATCCGCTCCCCGGGGGCGAGCCCGACCTGCGACTCGACTCCCGACGGCCGGTAGTCCGAGGCGCGGAAGGAATCCGAGAGGTCGGCGCGCTCGAGCGTGAGCAGGGCGGTCATGAGCTTGACCGCCGAGCCGACGGGGCGGCGCTGGTCGGCGGCGCGCTCGCACGCGACCTCGCCGGTGGAGACCTCCAGCACGATCGCGTTCGGCACCTCCACCTCGTCCGGGCAGTCGCGCGCGGCGGCCGGGCCGGGCAGGCCGGCGAGCAGGAG
>JBOGYU010000272.1:0-6399 GCA_050696935.1 Solirubrobacteraceae bacterium
GTCGAGCTCGACCGCGGTGGGCCAGCGGCCCCAGCGGTTCTTGTCGAAGCGGCCTCCCAGGACCCACGCGCCCTCCGGCAGTGAGGCCGCGTACCGCCCGACGGCGGCGAGCGCCTCATCGAGGGTGGCGGCGTCGCGGAGGTCGAGCTGGCGCATCTGCAGCGCCCACCACACGAAGTGGACGTGGGCGTCCATCCAGCCGGGGACCATCAGCCCGCCGCGAAGGTCGACGCGCTCCGCGTCGCCATGCGCGCGCGCGAGCGCACGCGCCTCGCCCACCGCCGCCACCCGGCCCTCGCGCGCCACGAGGGCCTCGGCGGAGCGTCCGTCGCCGACGTGCACGCGCCCGCCGTGGAAGAGCAGCGCGCTCACGCGTGGGTCACTGGCCGCGGAATCCGCCGCGGCCGAGCAGCGGCACGAACTTCACCGCGCCGTAGCGCTTCTCGGTCCCGTCCGGCCTGCGGACGACGAGCTCCTGGTGCTCGTGGCCGCCCACGGGCGCGACGATGCGCCCGTCGGGACGGCACTGGGCGACGAGCGCGGGATCGATCGAGGGCGTCGCGGCGGTGACGATGATGCGGTCGTAGGGCGCCCACTCCGTGAGGCCGGCCGAGGCGTCGGTGTGCACGACGCGGACGTTCCGGTACCCGAGCTCCGCGAGCAGCGCCGCCGCGCTCGCCGCCAGCGACGCGTGACGCTCCGCGCTGACGACCTCGGCGGCGAGCTCGGCCAGCACGGCCGCCTGGTATCCGGAGCCCGTCCCCAGCTCCAGCACACGGTCCGTCGGGCGGACGTCGAGGAGCTCGGTCATGCGCGCCACGATCCACGGCTGCGAGATCGTCTGCCCCTCGGCGATCGGCAGCGCCCGGTCCTCGTACGCCGCGTCGGCGACCTCCGGCGGCACGAACCGCTCGCGCGGGACGCGGCCGATCGCGTCGAGCACGCGCCGGTCGCGGATTCCGGTCCGCTCGAGGGAGCGGACCAGCGCGGCCCGGGCCGCGGCGTGGTCGATCACAGCCAGGGGGTGACGACCCGGGGCAGGTCGTGCAGGGCGTCATCGAGCGTGAGGTCCGGCTGCAAGTCCACCTGCAGCTGCTCGGCGCCGGCGACTCGCCGCCAGACGGCGCGCAGGCCCGCGCGCTTCGCGCCCCACACGTCCTCCCAGAGGCGGTCGCCGACGTGCATGGCCTCGGCCGGGGCGACCTCGGCGATCTCGAGCGCGCGGGCGAAGATCGCCGGATGCGGCTTGCGCCAGCCGGCGCTGTGCGAGCTGACCACGCCGTGGATGGCGTCGGCGAGGCCGAACCGCCGCCAGTCCTCGAGCACCTCGACATCGCCGCGGGACAGCGTGTTCGTCACCAGCACGACGCGCAGGCCGCGCGATCGGCACCAACGCACGGCCTCGAACGCCCCCGGCACCGGGGACGACACCTCGTCAAGCGGGACGCAGAAGAGCGAGCGCAGCCGGTCGATCTCCACGCCGTCCAGGTCGATCCCGGCCGCGCGGAACCAGTCCTCGTACCAGCGGCAGGTCTCCTGCCGAAGGTCCAGGGCGGCGCCGCGCGGCTCCAGGTCGGCGGCGACCAGCGCGTCCAGCCAGTCCCGCTCGCCGTACTCGGCCACCAGCGCCTCGCGGACCAGCGCGTGGACGGCCTCGCGGGGCTTCCAGTGCTCGACGAGGGTGTCCCCCACGTCGAAGAAGGCGGCGCGCAGGCTCATGTGCGTAGAGTATCCAGACTCAGGTGGACTTCGAGCAGCTCGCGTTCATCGAGAAGTGGCGCCAGCGCGCGTCGCGCGGCGTCGTCGTCGCCCTCGACGGCCGGCGCGGCGACCTCCTCGTGACGATGCGGGTGGGCGAGCTCGGCGCGCGGCTCGACCTCCGCGGCCGCGACGCGACCGGGGCGGCGCGCAAGGCCCGGCTGGCCATCGGCGACCGCATCACCATGGCCATCGAATACCGCGCGAAGGACGTCTCCGCGGGAACCGGCCAGCAGGTGTCGGGCGGGCTGGTGGCGCCGGGCGCGACCGTCGAGGGCGTCGTCGCGACCGCCGGCGACGTGGTCGAGGTCGACTGTGGCTCGCCGGTGCTCGTGGAGGGCAGCACGCTGCCCGGGACCAAGGAGGGCGACGCGGTCCGCTTCGTCGTCGCCGACGAGGGGACCGCCTACCTCATACCGACGCGGTAGGGCCGATCTTCCCGAGCTCCTCGGCGATCTCCTCTTCGTCGGGCACCTGCCGGAACTCATGGAGGTCGATGTAGCGGCAGATCCCCTCGCCGTCGACGACGATGATCGCGCGGTTCGGCCGGCCGATCTCCTCGTTCAAGACGCCGAACGCGCGGCTGACCTGGCCGTGCGGCCAGAAGTCCGAGCAGAGCGGGTAGTCGATCCCGCCGAGCTGCTCCGCCCAGGCCTTCAGGGCATACACGGTGTCGCACGAGATGCCCACGACCTGGGCGCGCTCGCCGGCGGCGCGCTGCTGGAGCGCGTTCAACGCCGGCGCCTCCGCGCTTCAGGTCCCGGTGAACGCGAAGTGGAAGAAGGCGAGGACCACGCGCTTCCCGCGCAGCGCGGAGAGCGTGATCTCCTGGCCGTCGTGGGAGCGGAGCGTGAAGTCCGGCGCGCGGTCGCCGACCTTCAGCGTCTTCGTCTCGGTCGCGAGCTTGGTCCGTCCCTTCTCGGGCACGTCCCTACACTACCGCCGTGGCGACGGAGGCGACCAAGCGCCGGATCGAGGTGGACCGCTCCGACTTCCTCGCCTACCGCACGTCCTGCCCCTTCTGCGGCGCCACCGTCGGTCCGCGCTCCGTCACGAGAGAGCACCTCGACATCCCGCCGGAGCCGCCGTACGCGGCGTCGGTGCGGTGCCCGCGCTGCCGCGAGCTCTTCGAGGTCATCTTCAGGGGCTGATCGCCCGGCGTGACGCTAGCGGACGGTGATGAGGAGCCAGACCCCGTCGTCTTCCATCCAGGTCGTGCCGTCGATCACGGGACGCAGATGGATGCGGTACTCGCCCGGCGTGCTCGGCGCGCGGACCTGGAAGCTGAACGTCCCGACCGCGCCGGGCGCGACCAGCGTGTCGTCCTGCGCCGCGACGCGATCCGGCAGCGGCCAGCCGACGCCGAGCGTGGCCCAGCTGCGGTCGTCGCCGTTGATCCCGAGCCGCGCCTCCTGCCCGAGCGTCCCCTTCACCCAGGACTGCCCGCCGGTGTTGGTGAAGCGGACGAAGAGGACCGGGCTGAGCTCTCCCGGCGACAGCACCGGATAGGCCGACTGCGAGTGCCAGCGGCTGTGGTAGTCGGCGCGGGACGCGACGTCGACGTAGACGCCGTAGTCCTCGAGCCAGGTCACACCGTCGATCACGGGCCGCAGGGGGATCCGGTAGGTGCCTGCCTGCGCCGGCGCCCGGACCTGGAAGGTGAACGTCGCGATCGCGCCGGGCGCGACGGAGGCCTCGGACTGGACCGCGACCCGATCGGCGCTGGGCCAGTCCACGCTCATGCCGAGCGCGGCGAAGTCGGTGCGGTCGCCCACGATGCCGAGGTTCGCCTGGCTGCCGGCGACGCCGCGCTGCCACGTCTTCGTGCCGGTGTTCTTGAAGCGGACCGTGACGCTGCCGGTCGTCCCCGCGGGAAGCACCGGCGACGCGGTCTGGTCCACCCACTGCGCGTGGAATCCGTTGTCCGGCGACGGGAGGGCGGCCGCGGCGGCGCCCTGGGTCGTGAAGTCCCACTCGTTCGTGAGCCAGCGCCCGTCGATCGTCAGGTCGAAGCGCACGTGGTAGGTCGTGCCCGAGGCCAGCGGGCTCTTGGGGATGACGAACTGGTAGTCCGTCGACCACAGCGCCGCCGGGAAGTACAGGGCGACCTTCCCCTCGGGTCCGACGATCTCCGCGCCGCGCAGCTCGACCCGCTGGTACGCCGAGTACGCGATCATCACCGGGTACCCGACGGGCCGGCTCGCGCCCGCGGGCAGCGGACTCGGCGACTCGTTCCCGCTCCACGATGGAGGGATCCCGGTCTGGCCGTGCGCGGGCGAGCGCACGAACTCGACCGGCCGCAGCGAGAAGTCCTTCACGAGGTTGCCGACGGTGTTCGAGTTGCCGTTGATGTCGGAGTGGCCCCAGCCCGCGGTGAACGTGTTCGGGTGCATCATCCCGATCCGGTGGTAGGGGGCGTGCCACAGCTCCTCGAGCGCGTAGAGCGCTCCGCGGTAGGTGGCCGCGACCTCGCTCACCCAGGACGTGTTCCAGCCCGCCGCGGCGACGCGGTCCTTCGCCGAGTAACCGGAGTAGCCCGGGAGACCGGGCGTCTCGTAGTGGCCGCTGACCCCGTTCATCGAGTTGTAGTCGGCGTGCCGCTGCGCCGCGAGCACGACCCGCGGGTCGGCCTGGATCGTCGGCGCGCCGGTGGCGTGGCGGAGCTCGTTCAGGCGCTGGAGCATGGCCGCCGCGGAGACCGTGTCCGCGTGCGCCTCGCCGGCGAACAGGCCGGGCAGCAGGCCCACGACGAGCGAAAGAACAACGAGCACGGGGGCGATCCGCGGCACCGTACCCCTCCTCCACACCGGGTCTGGGAGCCTGAACGGGCGGCGCCGAGGTCCTGTTATCTAGTACCAAAAGTTCGCGCCGGGACCGGTCCACCGGCTCGGAGGAAGCGCCGCCCGCCCGCGGCGCCCCACCGCCACGAGAAGCCCTACTTCTTCCTCTTCTTCGTGGTCTTCTTGGTCGTCTTCTTGGCTGCCTTCTTACGCTTCGCCGGCATAACCATCACCTCCTTCCCTGGCCAATTCGGCCCGACGGCCCTCAGAACAGGCGCTTTTGGCGCCCTGCCGCGCGCGAGGCTTTGCTCGAGCGTGCGAGCCACTCCTCGAAGTCGCGGCGAGGGATCCGCCAGACCCGACCGACCCGTACGGCGGGGATCCGCGACGGGTCCGCGTCGTCCATCGCGCCGAGTCGGCGCAAGATGGTCGTAGGGTGCACGCGCAGGCGGCGGGCGACCTCCTCGGTCGTGAGGAACTCGCTCTCCGGCGAGGGTCCCGTCACTGCTTTCCCTGCACGAGATGCTTTAACGAGCGCCACCTGCTTAAGGAGACTCTACCTGCTCCTGTCAAGTCGGTCGGCGGAATCCTCTAGCGAAATGGGCCGGGGCCCGTCCAGCTTGTCGCGCCAGAACATCTGTTCTATACTGCCAGCACTTTGGGATCGGGAGACGAGCGTGGGATCTCTGCCAGATGGCGCCGCTCACCCGGACCGGCTCGCGCTGGCGTGGGCGGCCGGATTCTTCGACGGCGAGGGCACGACCATCGCCCAGGCAGCCACGGCGCGCCCCGGCTATCGGCGTCTTGTCGTCTCCACATGTCAGCGCGGCACGGAGGGCACGCCCGCCCCGCTCGAACGCTTCCAGGCGGCCGTCCTCGGAATGGGCTCCGTGACGGGGCCGTACCGCCATGGCGTGTACGTCGGCGGAGCCGCGGTTTCATGGAGGCCCAGGCCACGATCGCGCTCCTGTGGGCGGAGCTGGGCAGCGGGAAGCGTGTACAGGCGGCCGGCGCGATGAACGCCGTTCGCGAGCAGTACCGCTCGGGGGCGTTCCAACGTAGGGCCCTTCGGCGCTCGCCCGTCGCGCGTGCCGCCCCACCATTGGATGGCGAGCCCTCGGCCGACACGCTCGACCGCGCGTGGGCCGCCGGATTCCTGGACGCGGAGGGCTGGTTCGGCGTCTCCCGATCGATGCCGCGCAAGAAGGCGCCGGCCTGGTATCGCATCCGGGTCTCCGCCAGCCAGCACGGATCGGCGGACGAACCGCCCGAGGTCCTGATCCGCCTCCGACGTGCGTTGGGCGGCCTCGGTCGCATCGAGCGACACGGCGACCGTGACGACCACAAGTGGCTCGCTGAAGGGACGCCAGCGATCGAGCGCGTGCTGGATCTCGCCGGGCCTTGGCTGACCGGATCGAAGCTCGACCAGGCGCATGCCGCCCTGCGGGCATTCCGCGCACAGCTCCGGCTTCGAGGGGACGCCGAGCGATGCGCGCGCGGGCACCTCTACACAGGGCTAAAGGAGACCGGGCACCGCCGCCAGCAGGTCTGTAGCGCGTGCGATCGGCTGCGCAGCAGGATGCACCGAGCGGCCGCCGGGATCCCGCCGCGACCGTTCAGGAATCTCGCGCGCCGGTACACTTTCTAGCAAGACAGCAGCGGGGTGTGGCGCAGCTTGGTCAGCGCGCGCGCTCGGGGAGCGCGAGGACGGCGGTTCAAATCCGCCCACCCCGACAGTCGACCGAGACTCCTACCCGGCGCCGCCCCTCGGCAGCAGCACGTGGATCTCCGCGCCCCGGCGATCGGGGCTCGAAGCCCAGATGCGCCCGCCGTGCCGCTCCACGATCTCGCGGCTGATGTA